>CAMWQF010000089.1 GCA_947176285.1 uncultured Porphyromonadaceae bacterium | reverse complement strand
TATGGAATCTCTATTCCAAAATTATCACTTCATTGTATATAACGTCAAAAAATGTGAATTGTTTTAAAAAATATGTTTTATAACATATTTTTAATAATTTTGAAAAATCATTATCGGGCTAAAGACATGTTGATTGAAACTCCAAAATTACTATTGGAGGTAGGGAAAGCCGTAGAAGAGACAAGGGGTGTATTGACCTGATGATCAAAATAAGCAGCAAGGGTAATTCTCTTACTCAATACATAACTTGCCATGAAATTGAGTGAGAAAGATTTCGTGCCCTGAGTAGCCTGGGTATAAGCAGTCTCTATCCTTCTGATCAGATTGGAATTGCTTGCAAAGTTAAGGTCTAAATCAAGCGAAAGGTCGTTGCTGACTCCACCCTGTCGACTTCCGATCTTAATTATCTTGTTAAAATTGGCAATCTTATATCCGGCTCCAATCGTGATCTGGCGTGAAGACGTCTCAACTACCTGTCCTGCTTGAGAATTAAGGTTGAGTGTTCGGCTATCAGTAAATTGCATGTTCACCTTAAGGTCATTATTAAGAGTGGCATTAAAACCTATCAGAGGATTAAATTTCTCAGTGATAGCTACCGAAGAGACATTGAAGGGAGATGATGGGATCGGATTTCCGGTAGATTCATCGAGAGTGAAACCATAATCTCCATTCACCCCTATCCAATTCAAATATGATGTGTAACTTCCTGTGGAGTAAGTGCAGTTATAAGCATGCTGGATACTAAACGACTTAAACCATTTCTTCATGTTTCCAAGATTTATAAAACCATCGTAGGTCACTTTCCAGTTAGGAAGCATTGAAGCAAGCCCGGGGAACAGATTGAGAGTTGCCTTTCTGACATCTGTTCCGCTATAAGCCGCTAAGAATGCGGGTATAAGCACATCACTTGAAGTTCGACTTACGCTCCCCACCTCAGGATTGTATACAGTCCCTCCGAGCGGACTATCTTCTAAGAAGCCCACTTCCGGATATCTCATTTCCTTATACATGGCTTCATATCTTTCAGCAATTACAGGGATATTGCTAAGGAAAGTGTTGAAAGCAACAGAATTGTAGCCGTCTTCTGCTTTATAGTTTTTGAGTGCTGTTTTCAAAGCCACATGGGTACGAGTATAACTGCCGGTGCGGGATGTCGGCATTCCGCTATACATAAACTGCACTTGGTTGGTGCGATTGTCTGTGAGATTCTCGGTCAAAGTAATTTTAAGTCCTCTCACCGGCTCAAGAGTAAGTTCGAAGTTGAATTCCTGACCCTTATTCCATATCGCTGGGGATGTGTTCTGTCCATCTGTGAGCAGCCAACCTCTGTCAAGAGCCTTGTTGACATAGTCCTCATCATAGAATCCAAAGGCAAAGTCAAGACCCGGACTCATTGGTCCATAACCGTTAGACTGTCCGAATACATCACCGACATTCGGCATAAACAATGGCAAATTGAGAGAATGGTTTTGTCGCCATCTCATCGACAGACTTCTTGGAGCCATCAAAAGTCGCACACCATGAGCAAGCAACTCCGTTCCAAACTTCTTTTTATCTTCTTTAAGTTTTTCTTTTGCTATAAGTTTAATAGCGATAGAATCCTTATTCAAGATTTCTATGCTGTTATCATCAATGGTTTTTGTCTTGAGATCGTATCTCTTCCCATTTCGTGTAGCAGTAATAAGAATATCTTTAGTCTTAAGATTATGTTTAAAAACGGTAGTGCTGTCGGCTGACAAACGTATAGTTTTCTCTACCTTCTTAGCCTTTGAATCAGTTTTCTTTGATAAAGATCCATTCTTATTGAGCGCTCCTGTCTTTCTTTTATTAGAATTGGATTTTGCCGAGAAACGCTGATTAATGTCTTTTAAGAACTTACTATGATTATAGAGAGTCTCAAAATTCAGACGAGCATCGGCATTCCAAGTCGTTTGGTTACGAATAGAGTTGCCCATATCAACATCTTGAATTTTCGTACCCCTATCCCACTGATAAGTCGACGAGTAATTCACATTAGCAGTAAGATAATCCAAGAAAGGTATCTTATTGAATGGAGCCTTATAACTTCCTGTGAATGTCTGATTGTAGTTCCAAGGAGTACCAAGCCCCTTAATGGAGTTGATGACGGTGTCTTTCCAATCTCTATATTTATCAGGGAATAGTTTCTTATTTACCGCACCTATTGTTTCTTCAATGCGCGCTGTCGTATTGCTCTGGAAAGAGAAAGTAAGAGACTGTAGCAAATTCCAGTTGAGAGATAGTTGACGGTCCCACAAGAAGTTCTTGCTCACCTGCACCGGCAACTGCATGTCAACATCAATCTCAGAGCGCGTCTGCTGCTCATAATAATGGCGCGACATACTTGTGAAGAAAGTCAGATTATTGAATAGCCAGTTCACCTGCCAATCTTTCAAGAACTTCTGAAATTTAGACTTTCCTTTGAGTTTAGAGAATGGCTTGTAAGGTTTGAAGTAAGGTGAATAAGAATATTGGAAGGATCCTCGGTAGTCGGAGGTATTTTCATACTCCGTAGTAGGATCCATATTCTTCTGCTTGTTGAAATTAAATGCGACAGTGAAATTAGAAGGATCCCATGGCATGGCATTCTTAGAAGTCACATTAAATCTCATATTTGACAGAGAGAAAGACTCCGTAATCTTTTTAGTCACAGCAAAACCTTTAATAGAATCCTTTTCAGCCTTGGTTGCAGCAGCCGACAGGGCATCCTTCAGAAGGATATCCTGATCAAGGGGATTATACTTTGGTGTTGAAACTTCACTGCTCTTAGCATAGTAGATAGGAGCAGCCAATTTCACTTTTTCAGGCACAAGTTTACCAAGATTTCCTTGTATTGACAAATTATATTGGTCATAATTATCAAGCCTGCGAGAAGAGAGGCCCTGATCAACACTGCCAAATCCGGCAGTCTCCTTATGCATGGCAAAGTTAACTGTAGCCACATCTGATATTGCAAGATTAGCATTGACTTTAGCAGCCCATCCTCCATCTTGGTTGAAATCAGTCACTTTCAATTCGTTGACCCAGATTGTTCCATCTTTGACTGTATTAGATTTGTTGCGAACACCGATAAGCATTGTCCTGACATCGCTTAGAGACGGATTTCCAAGTACTGATACGGTGTTTCGCTGATTGTTTGGGTCTCTGATTGAGAATAGCCGAATATACCCAACGCCTTCTTCTCCTGCCGACATTGCCCTGTTTCGTTCTACTTTTGTAGAAGTGAAAAGATCAAAGGGAAGGTCAAGAAAGTTATTCTTGGGCCATACCAGCCAGCGATCAGCTGAAGAATAATAATTATATGTGCCCGGGGCTGTTATATCAAGAGGGATCTCATATTCGTAATAGTTGTTTTTCACATCCGATCCCACTCTGATGAAAATAGCAAGATCTCCATCCTTAAGATTTGTGCGATCGTCTACCTCCGCTTCCGCATGCACCCACATCTGGAGGCGTTTGTAGATACGAAGGTCGAGTTGAGTATTCTTGTAAATTCCGCGTGCATCACCGGGTTGAATTCCCGTCAATTTCAACTGAAGGGACTGCTCATTAAGTTGGGTGGCGGAAGCACTGCTTGAATCTTGTATTCGGGTCACGCCCGGAGGAAGAATATAGTTGACCGGTGTACGCTTCGAATTCTCCTCTATGTTGACAACACTCATGTCAAGATCCCCTTCTGCCGGAGAATCGTTGCGTGAATTAAGATTAAACTTATAGTCACGCCATTCCCCTCTGACAAGTTCCAAAGATCCGAAACGCAAGTGAGTGGTCTCGGAGAATCCTGTCATAAAGATTCGTGCAAATCGAATGGTAGAGAAGTCGCTTATTCCTCCTACTACTTTTTCAGGACTTGTCAATGGAATCTTAAACTGATACCACACCGCTTCCTGCTTTCCATCACGTACAGGAACACTTGTGACCTGCTTATCAGTCACAAAATTTTTGCCTACCACAAGATCTTCCGGCCTGATAGATACCTTATATTGGAAATATCTTTCATACTCATTAAGAGTATTATCCTGGTTGATATCCTCCACATCCGGAACGGCACGGCTCGATTGATACTGAGGATTCGAGCTTTGGTCGGGCGACAAAGAGTTACCCTCCACTCCATTATAATGCTTATATCTGTCAAGAATAGAAGTGTGATTAGCATCATAATAGTCGGAGCGGAAGAAATGATAGTTGTCACCGGCAGGATCGTTGAATACCGACATCGGATCTTCTTGCATCTTGGCAATAGTTTCCGGCGGCAATTTATTACGCAATTTCTCTACGAATTCTGAATAAGTGGGATATGAAAACTCTTCTTCAGTAGGAATGCCGTCGAGACCCACATCTTGAAGCAGACGCGCATCCGGAGCATTTTCAAATGCATAAGTCAATGAGTTTTGCTTTGACACTTTTCCCCACACAGTCTCCTCTATAAAATCGGAATTGCCATCCACCGGCAGACCGTTTTCATAACTTTTCATTCCATCTTTAAGAATGTCTTCTGAAATCTCACCAAAATTGAAATATAAATCTCCGCCAGGATTTGAGGGGGCATCCTCATCAAGGAATGGATCAAGAAGCCAAAACTGGATATACTCCACATTAGAAGTCTCAAAATTTGAGTTCTCGATCTTGCGCATGATTCCACCCCAACGTTTTTCGGGATTCAAGAGATTTCCATCAGCATCAATATTGTCAGCATCAACATTATACGGTCCTCTTTCCTTTGGATAGAATGAAAGGTTGAGAGTCTGGATATAATTGGCATCACCATAATTAGTATCTCGTCCGGGATAAATTTCCCTTACCTGAATCTCGCGGACATAAGGATTTGAAAGTTGCTTGAGATCATTTTTCAGATATCCCGGCAGCATTGAACTATTCTTCTGAGTGAAGATACGATCTATATAATTCCATGCCAAGAGCGCACGATTTTTGCCATATGCCGGATTGTTGCTGAGGGATGCTTCCGGGAACAGAGCATCTGAAGAATTGTCTTGAGGAGTAGAAGCCAAAAACCAACTGTATGGATTTCGGAGATCCACGCCTGTCTGTGATGTCTCAAAATCGTCGACATAAGAACTTCCTTGATTTGTGCCGGTCTTTTGCTTCGATGGCACCAACTGAGCATACTCTGCAGTGAGGTTGAATGTGGAGGGGGCTGTCGCATTAATAGTCGGCACCTTATTAATAAGATTTGTCAACCACATGAACTGCTTGTTGTAACTAATATTAGCACCAAACATAGTGTTGTTGATGATCTCCTCTCCTATTCCGACTTTCTCAGTCAGAGATTTTTCGCCGAAATGCAAAAGCGTACCACCGATGGTCAAATCCTTATTAAACCTATATTGAGCATCGAGCCCCATCAAAGTCTTACGTTGCATTGAGAACATCGACTGGTTTTCAAGCGAAACACTGACATTTGTTCCGGAGTCTATGATACTCTGGTTAGTAATAGTGACAATACCCATCGAATAATCAACGGTATAATCGCTATTTTCTGTCAATACAGCACCGCCGGCAGTCACTACAACAGAACCTCGAGGCACATTCATGGCACCCAGATTTATCTGGCTGCCTCGTCCCGACGTGTATTGTCCATACATGGTGAATTTATTCTTGTCGGCAAATTGCTTTGCAACCACAAGGGTGGAGTCGTAAAGTTCTTGATACACATATTTGTCGGCAAGTGCATCATTGCCAATCTGTCTGCGCAAATTAGTGCCAAACGGTTCGGCAACAGGGAAAATCACTTTTCCATTAGATGTCTGTATGGTATATCCCTCTATAAAGTCGAATATACCATCGCTCACTGACTCCCCATTGGAGTCAATGCGGTCAAGGCCCATCACTTGAAGCAACGGTTTATTGGAAATCGAACCAACAGGCAGATATGGGATTTCAATACCTGTGGAATCGCTAAGAAATTTTACATTGAACTTGAAATTATTTTTCTGTATCTGATATGCTCCCAGGCTATAGATGTTTTTCATCATAAGTTGCCACATCGGAAGTTGAGGAGAGACAGTAGTGCCTCTAAGCATCTTTAGAAAAAGAGCAGACTCTGTAGATGAGACATCGCCGGAAAACTCACCAACTTGATACACCTTGCCATTATATGTATATTCAAATGCCACAGCAAGCACTTCATCAGTATTAAGAGCTTGCTTCAATGAAATATACCCCAAAGCCGAATTAAGGCTATATTCGTTTGAGTTCAAGAGACGGGCACTTTCCACTTTCTCGAAGTCTTTTCCACCCTCTATGCCATAAGCATTCAAAGGCTTCAGCACCTCAGTCACCTGATTTATATTCCTGGCTCCCGGATAGTCATTCTTAATGATTTGCAATAGATTATTGCTTGAGTTAGAAGGAACGGGGACAGCATAATCAGGCGTCCAGTAGTCTGTAGCAAGCCGGGTATTTTCGCCTAAGTCCATGAAAGCCACAAAATTTCGGCTCTCGTCAAATTTTTGAGTTTTATTGGTGATCCAGACTTCTATTCGTGTGATGTTGATTCCTGAAGCCACATAAGGAAGTTTGGCGCAAAACTCATCGTAGTGCGTATAGAAATATTGGCTTAAGAAAAAGTGGCGGTTGGCATCATAGTCAGCAGCACTAATGGCAAACTCCGTAGACTGCACCCCACCTTTGGTAGAAATAGACTTTGACTCGGAATTCTGCTGCGACAGTAGACCGGTAAGTGTGAGTTTACCGAATTGAAGTTTGGCTTTCGCACCGAACAAAGCAGTTCCGCCGCGAATAAGGCTGCTTCCGGTGGTCATGCTGACATTTCCGGCTTCGATGTTTTTGACGATTTCATCCTCTTTCCCTTCATACTGAAGTTTAAGTTTCTGAGAGTCAAAGTTGAAGGTAGCATCGGTGTTGTAGTTCATGTTGAACTTCATCTTGTCGCCAACGGATGCATTGATAGTGGCCTGAATCTTCTGGTTGAAGTCAAAATAAGTCTTGCGCCTCGATTTAAGTGAAAGAGCAGGATTATCAGTCTTATTACTCTTGACTCCGGCAGAAATCTGGATAGAGCCTTGCGTAGTGAGACGCACCCCTCCGGGTCCGAATACCTTTTCGAGAGGACCAAGAGCAAAATTCATATCAAGAATGTTGAAAGCCTCTTTTCCTTTTTGCTCGAAGTTGGCAGAATTCTGGCTTCTGAAGTAGTCATACATCTCCTGACGGTTGAGCATGTCGTGATACTCTTCCGGCTTCATCATAAATGGCGTGATGATATCTCTTTCTCCAAGTTTGGTATGAAGCAAATACATCCCTGTTTCAGGATCATAGACCGCCTGAGTGGTAATATTCTTCGGGTCTTTAAGGTCTGCAGGATGTTCGGTGCCCTTGAAATCTTGAGCATCCATCTGCACCGTAGGCTTTACCGGGAAGATGGTTTTTACTGAGTCTCCTCCAGTTATAGCAGTATCCGGCACCGGAGGTGGAGGGGGAGGCTCAAGAGTTGATTTTGTATATTGAGAAAAAGACACAAAAGAGAGTGTCAGCACAAATACCAGTGCTGCCAGACACACAATCTGTATTATTTTCTTGTTGCGCTTACTCAAGTTACTGCCGTTCAAATCAATCTTCGACCGTCGCTCCTCAACGCGCACAGGAAATCAAAGCATAGTCAATGCGAGTTTGATAGCCTTTTCTGTGGTTAGTGTCGGATCTTCGGAGAATAGTTTCTTGAGCGCTGCCCTGCTTGCCATAGAGGTGAATCCAAGCATGGTAAGAGCAGCCACCGCATCATCAAACGCTTCTCCAACGGCGGGCGTACTTGAAATTAACGAAATATCCGTTGCTTTTATTTTATCCTTAAGGTCTACAATTATCCTTTGGGCAGTCTTTCCACCAATTCCTTTTACACATTTTAAGGCAGCCGCCTTGTCATTGGCAATAGCATCGATGAGTTGATCTTCTGTCATAGAAGATAATATAAGGCGAGCCGTATTCGGGCCTACACCACTGACTCCGATAAGTTGACGGAAGAGTTCTCGGCTCTGTTTTGTCATGAAACCATAAAGTTCGTGGGCATCTTCCCGGATTGACTCGTGAATGTAAAGTTTCGCTTGTTTAAGTTGCTGCAACTTGGCATAGTCCATCAAGGTAATGTTGACGCCATAGCCAACTCCTGCACATTCCAGCACTGCGAGAGTAGGTTCCAACTCTCCTATTTCCCCATTTATGTATTCTATCATCTTGTTTTTATTTTTCCACTTGCAAAATTACTAAATCATTTGTAATTTTGCAATATGAACCAAAGTTATAAATCGCAATTACTCGACAACGCAGTCTCGGAATTGGGTAAACTCCCCGGAATTGGAAGGAAAACTGCCCTCCGACTCGCACTCCATCTCCTACGCCAAGATGAAGCAGAGGCGTTAGCCTTAGGTGAATCCATCATAAACATGAGGAAAAACATAAGATATTGCCGCGTATGCCATAATATTTCGGATACAGACACTTGCGACATCTGTGCAGATCGAACTCGCGATGATAGTGTAATTTGCGTCGTAGAGAACATCAAAGATTTGCTGACTGTAGAATCTACCCACGAACATAAAGGTCTTTATCATGTGCTCGGAGGGGTAATATCTCCCCTAGATGGAGTATCTCCTTCCGATCTTGAAATCCAGTCCCTTATCGACCGCGTGGCAGCCGGCGGTGTGAAGGAGATAATCCTTGCCCTAAGTCCCACAATGGAAGGAGACACCACAAACTTCTATATTTCAAGGAAATTAGCGCCTTACGATGTAGCGATATCTATCCTCGCAAGAGGCGTAAGCATAGGCAATGATCTCGAATACACAGATGAAGTCACCCTTGCACGCTCTATAATTAACCGAGTTCCTTACAAATAATTCTGAATTGTGCATTATGATTTATAAATTGAAGTTACGTGCTTTAGAGCCCAAGGATGCAGACATGATGTATCAAGCAGAAAATGACGAATCTGCATGGTTCTATTCAGACTATCTCGCACCCTTAAGCCACGAATTGCTAAGCCAATACGCTCTGACCTATGATGCAGACCCATTCAGAAGCGGCCAACTACGCTTAATTATTGATGTTGATGGCATTCCCGCCGGCATACTTGACCTTTTCGATATTTCACCCCGACACCTTCGGGCTGATACCGGCATCTATATACTGCCTCGATATAGAGGCAATGGACTCGCAACTGAAGCATTAAAAGCAGCCAAAGAATACGCAAGCACCAGATTAGGGCTTCACCAACTGACTGCATCAATTTCGGAGCAAAATCCACATGCTCTAAAATCCTATAAAAAGGCTGGATTCCAAATAACCGGCACACGCCCCGACTGGATAAGAACACCCAAGGGATATCAATCCATCAATCTCCTCTCATCCATTCTATCATAAATTAGCGATTAATCATTGAAAAAATCCAATTCCTCTGTGCCCACAGCCCCTCTGCTTACTATGAGTAATAATTGGCGGACTTGCAAAAGTTGAGTTAATGACTAATTCAATACAAAATCCTCATTGAAGTTGTTTAAACTTATTTACGAATTAAAATAATCAACAAGAAGAGTTAAAACTAAGATTCTTTTTATTAATCTTCCGCCATCTTT
>CAMWQF010000088.1 GCA_947176285.1 uncultured Porphyromonadaceae bacterium | reverse complement strand
TGTTCACTTGATCTGTGACATCGAATGTATAGAAGCCGCCTGTCTTGTTTTTCAAGGCGATATATAGACATATCTTGTGTGGTAGTTCTTCTCCATCCGGAAGTCCGAATGTGAAAAATTCCGAACTTAGGGAATTCCGCTCAAGATCTGCACTTAAGGTGAAGACATGCGAAACAGGTTCTGAGGTCGTTGACATCTTTCCCGGATAATATCCTCCAGCAAGAGATGATATTGTGGCGTCTATGCGGACATCAGCGCTCTTGAGGTTTTCCACATCAACGAACTCTACTGAATACCTACATATAAGTTCCTCCGGATAGAGCTGGAGTTTCTGCTGAAATGATGTTACCTTGAGATTGACATCGCGGCTTTGTGTCCCGTAGATCATTGATGGTGTATTTCTTAGAGGTTCATCCTCTGTGCCTTTTGCCCTCGGAATTCCTCGGGTTGAGATACCTTGCCCTACAAGCACTGCAGTTTCGTCGGTGTAAATCTCTATCTCATCGTGAGAATGATCATTGCGCAGGTGATGTCCGTATGGGTCATCGTTGCTGTGGCATACTGCTGTATGCTGACCTCCGTAGGTCCTGATCATGCCTCCGTCAGGATTGTTAAACCTGAAGTCCATCATCCCATGTTCTTCAGAATAGAGGTAAAGCACCATAGTCTTTGCCTCTTTCTCCGGTGTCTTGCTCCAATCGAATATCACCTCAACATGATCTGCTATTGTAGTGTGGGCATCTTCATTAAGATCCTTGTGAGTGCAGCTTTCAGAAGCAATGAACAGCATACCCAGCATCAGTGACGAGATTTTATGAAACGATGTCCTCATTTCTCACCTCCTTTCCTGATATTGGTGTTGCCCTTGCCTATGAGCCAAACAAGTGCTATCTCAACCTTGGTGGGTCCAAAATAACGCATTTTGTACTCTTTGTCGAAATAGTAGTCGTTGTCAAAGGGATAATATTTTATGTAGTTGCCCCCTAAATAGCCTAATCCAATTGAGAAGTCAATGTTCAGACGCTTTGCTATCGGGAGTGAATACCCATATTCGATGCCGGCATTCATAAGCCATCTATCCCAGAGTGTCCCTCCGGGCTTACCTCCGAGATATCCGGTATCACCGTTCTCGAAGTCAAATGTCAGGATTCCTCCGTAGATGCCGAGGTGATGTCCGGTGAGAGGCTTGTCATTAGCCTTCTTTCCAAACCACCATCTTACTCCTAAGTCACCTCCATATACTCTCCAGTAGCGGTGCCGCGCATCATTATCCCACCAGGCATACATCCATTCTCCATAGAGTGAGAAGTTTTTGCCCAAATAGAATTCAGCTCCAAGGTTAGGCACAAGCGCAGCATCATATAGCACATTATTCTTCACTACCATATAAAAAGGCTTTTGCCCTTCTGCCATGTTATTCATCTATCACAAGTACGACCTGTCTGTCAGGTCTGACAAGTCCGACAAGTCTGACAAGTCTGACAAGTCCGACAAGTCCGACAAGTCCGACAAGTCTGACAAGTCCGACAGGTCTGATAACTCCGATATCTCCGACTGGGCCGATAACTCCGACATCTCCGCCTTGTAAAAGACTGTGACTGCCACAGCATTTCGAAGTTCAGGGAAAATATGCTTGAGCAGCCATCGGTATGGTTCTCCTCTGTCAAGCGACATCAACTGTGCCTTTCGTCCATCAATAATCTTTCCTTCCGGATTGAAAATCCATATGGGTGTATTGTCAAGAATGTCCAAAACTTTTTCTCTCGATGGAACATCATGATTTGCCGCTACCATCCGACGCAACTCTTCCCAAGCCACGCCTCCGGGGATAGTCTCAATAAGACCTCTGCTTATTCCTGTATGTTCTGCCACGTAGTTTGCTATGGCATCGCATCGGAGTGCTGATAGTCGCTCGTTGGCATTTGATGTTCCATCCGGAGAGGCATAGCCACTTACGGAAAGATGTTCTATATTGTTTTCTTCGTTTGCCTTACGGACAATATTGACAAAACTGTCCATCACCGCACGGTTATTGCGGAGTGCCGGATCAAACTGGCGTTGACCTACACGAAAGTACACCTTTACCGAATCGGAAGGTGTCTCTCCGAAGGCATGAAGTGCCATCATGACCGTCAGCATCGAAGCCAATATTATCTTCATTTTTTGTCGCATAAAGCAAAAAATGTACATTAACTCTCAACTGATTCTCAAAATTTTGGAAATCAGTTGTTTATTCTCTAATTTTCATGATACCCGATTGCTCCGGGCTGTTTGTTGGTTAATAAATAGGTGTAAGTCTCGTGTGGGGAGACCTCCATTTAAATTGCAAAGATAATAATTTTTTGTTTGAATTTGCAACAAAACTCTGACTTTTTTGATGTCATTATATGAAATTTTAACACTTATGTTTTCCAAATTATGGATTTAAATTACCCCCCCCATTTGTAAATAATTGATTATTAGTAATTTATACTAAAATTAACTAAAATGTATATTTTTACATTTTTTATCCTTATTTTTAATCAAATTTGAGGATTCGCCCATTCCGGTGCTTCAGAACGCTTGTATGGTAGATTGTCAATGAAGTCTGGAGAATAGATATAACGAAAAAATAAAAAAACTGTTAATTCGTCAAAAGTTTGAAAAAAAATGATTAAATTTGCAACTTCAATCTATTTTGGTTAAGAAAGATTGGAAAGCATGAAAAGTTTATTAAACGCTTAAACCCTTAAACGATTAAACGCTTAAACAATTATACAAGAATATGGCAAAACAGGAAGATGTATTCAAGACAATTGTGGCTCATGCCAAGGAATATGGATTTGTATTCCAGTCATCTGAAATCTACGACGGACTTAGTGCTGTGTATGACTATGGTCAGAATGGCGTAGAACTGAAAAACAACATCAAACGCTATTGGTGGGAGGCTATGACCATGCTCCATGACAATATTGTCGGAATTGACTCCGCCATATTCATGCACCCGACTATCTGGAAAGCTTCAGGCCACGTCGACGCTTTCAATGATCCTCTTATCGACAACCGCGACTCAAAAAAGCGCTACCGTGCCGATGTGCTCATTGAAGATGAAATTGCAAAGATCGACGACAAGATAAATAAGGAAGTGGCTAAGGCTGCAAAGCGTTTCGGCGATGCTTTCGACGAGGCTCAGTTCCGTGCTACAAACGCTCGAGTTCTCGAACACCAGAAGAAACGCGATGAACTCCACCAGCGTTTCTCTGATGCTATGAACGCCAATGATCTCAATGAACTCAAGCAGATTATCCTTGACTATGAAATTGTAGATCCTATCAGTGGCACTAAAAACTGGACCGACGTGCGTCAGTTCAACCTTATGTTCAAGACTGAAATGGGTTCCACTGCAGACGGCGCTATGGATGTATATCTTCGTCCTGAGACTGCTCAAGGTATATTCGTGAACTATCTCAACGTGCAGAAGACCGGTCGCATGCGCATTCCTTTCGGTATTGCACAGATCGGAAAGGCATTCCGCAATGAGATTGTTGCTCGCCAATTCATATTCCGTATGCGTGAATTTGAGCAGATGGAAATGCAGTTCTTCGTGCGTCCAGGTGAGGAAATGAAATGGTTCGACTATTGGCGTGCCACCAGATTGAAATGGCATAAGGCTCTTGGCCTCGGTGATGCAAAATACCGCTACCATGACCATGAAAAATTGGCTCATTATGCAAATGCTGCCACCGACATAGAATTTGAGATGCCTTTCGGTTTCAAGGAAGTGGAAGGTATCCATTCACGCACTAACTTCGACCTTAGCCAGCATGAGAAATTCTCAGGCAAGAAGATACAATATTTCGACCCGGAACTCAACCAAAGTTATGTGCCTTACGTAATTGAGACTTCAATAGGTGTCGACCGTATGTTCCTCAGCGTATTCTGCAGCTGTTATGAAGATCAAGACCTTGGCAATGGTGATCGTCGCGTAGTGCTGCATTTCCCCGCAGCCCTCGCTCCGGTGAAGTGTGCTGTCCTTCCCTTGGTGAAGAAAGATGGTCTTCCTGAAAAGGCTCGTGAAATACAGCATAAACTTCGTTTCGACTTCACTTGTCAAGTAGATGAAAAAGACTCTATCGGCAAGCGTTATCGTCGTCAGGATGCAATTGGCACTCCTTTCTGCATCACTGTTGACCATCAGACTCTTGAGGACAATACAGTGACCCTCCGTCATCGCGACTCAATGGAGCAGGAGCGTGTGAATGTCGAAGACCTCGAGAAGATCCTCGCCGAAAAAGTATCCCTCAACTCACTTCTCAAAAAACTCCTCTGATTAGATTGAAAATTTCCCAATAAGCCAAATAGGCTTATTGGGCTAATTAGACTAATTAGACTAATTAGACTAATATGACCAATTAGACTAAATATATGAAAAAATTCATCACCAAAATAGCACTTGCAATTGTCGGCATATTAGCAATGTCGTCTCTCTCCAGTTGCAACTACAACTCTCTCGTAGAAAAAGAGCAGAGCGTAGATCAGGCTTGGGCGCAAGTTGAAAACCAATATCAACGCCGTGCCGACCTTATCCCAAATCTTGTGAACACAGTCAAAGGATATTCGGAGCACGAAAGCGAAACTTTCATCAAAGTGACTCAGGCGCGCAGTGGTTTGACTGAAGCTTACAATGCTGCAGAAGCAATAGAAAACCCTCAGCAAAACATCCAGGCATATCAGGAAGCTCAGAGCAAGCTTAAAGGCGCTCTTGATATATATGTGAATGCAGTGAAGGAGGCTTACCCTGATCTGAAAGCAAATCAGAATTTTATGGATCTGCAGGTCCAACTTGAAGGAACTGAAAATCGCATCTCTACAGAACGTGAACGCTACACTCAGGCAGTTAAGGAATATAACACTGCTATCAAGAAATTCCCTACCACTATCTATGCAGGATGGTTCGGTTTCAAAGAGAAAGAGCAGTTCAAGGCTGAGGCTGGCGCTAATAAAGCTCCAAAGGTGGAATTCTGATTTATCCACGACTATTTGATAATCTGATAAATAAATCTAAATGAATATAAGGAAATATATTCTTCATGCATTGCTTGCACTTCTGATTGCTCCTTGGCTATCTTCGTGCCTCGGAGATAACGACAGTAAATACGACTATAATGCATGGAAGAATGAGAATGAGTCTTATTTTATTAGAATGGAGGATACCATTGGTGTTGATAATAAAAAAGTGTTCACAAAGATCACTCCGGTCTGGGCTCCAAGTGTCAGCATTCTTGCTCAGTGGCACAATGATACTACCCTGACCATGAAGAATCTAAAGCCGATGGATAATTCCACCGTAGATGTAGTCTACAAGGGTTCTTACTATAATGGAGTTGCCTTTGACTCAAGTTATAGTGAAGTTGACAGTGTCAGAACCTTCACTCCGTCTTCACTCATCGTGGGATTCTGGACCATGCTCACCAATATGCATGTAGGTGACTCCGTCACTTGTGTCATTCCGCAAAACGCCGGCTATGGTGCATCAAGCTCAAGCATTATGCCCTATTCGACTCTTGTGTTCAATATAAAACTTAAGGCTATAAAGGCCTATGAAGTACCCGGAAAATAATCTATGATCAATAAATTGGCAGCGGCTTTTGCCGCGTCGGCTGTCGCCTTCTCATTCTTAGGAGTGAGGGGCGATAACGCGTCTTTGAAGTTTGATGCTTTCAAAGTATCGCCTGAAGTCAGCCTTCAGATTCCTGTTGCGCCCGCAGACTCTGTGCTGGCTGCTAAGAATGCTTTCTCCAACGATAAGCTGTTGAAGACTGTAAATCGAAAACTTTACAAACCATCAGCCGACTGGACGGAGGTGAAGACTGATACTGCTTTCGCCATTCATTTTCCTAAGTCGGAAAATGGACCCGTTTTGCGCACGCTTGCCACTCGTATGCGTCCGGATAGATTTGTAAAAGGTACGCTGCGTATTAAATCAAACGTAATGGCTGAGCTTTCAGATGGCTATGGAAGTTTGCTCACGATAAGTCAGTCTGATTCCATTCCTTCTTGGGATAAGACCAATATTACACTTGAACCGGCAGAGACAGCCGAACTCTTTATCTCATTCATATCTTTCCCTGACGATCCGGCTGCTCCTGAAATAGAACTTGAATTCGAACCTGACGAGGGCTTTGAAAGCGTGACGATTGCTGCCGGTCCGGCTACCACGACTCGTTTCCGTGTTGATGAGTCTGCATTAGGCACAAGGGTGAGTGGTGCATCTATTTCTCCCGATGGGAAATATATGATTCTTTCATACTCCACAATGTATGGGGAAAAAAATCGCCGCTATTGGTCGGAACTACGTGAATGCGCCTCCGGGAAAACTTTGAATGCCTCCCTTCCGAGAGGTGCCTTCTGGTTGCCAAAGGGTAGT
This sequence comes from uncultured Porphyromonadaceae bacterium, assembly GCA_947176285.1. Taxonomy (GTDB): domain Bacteria; phylum Bacteroidota; class Bacteroidia; order Bacteroidales; family Muribaculaceae; genus Lepagella. Next base: position 3,262 of record CAMWQF010000088.1, on the reverse strand, counting down.
GTGCTTGCGTACGCTGTAAAGACCGACAAAACATATTCTTTGTATGCACTCGACGCTTCCACACAGAAGCAGACTCTGATGGCGTCTGAACTGCCTGAGGATAGTTTCACTGTAAGTCCGGATTGCAGTTTTCTCATCCTGTATACTCTGGTGGAAGGTCCGAAGGATTCAGGTCCTGTCAAACGCCTTAGGGACCCGGATGATCGTCTATCAGGTCACCGTAATAGATATTACATTGAGAAATATGACCTTAAGACAGGCATAAGACAACCTCTTACTTATGGAGGAAACACTACGTCTGTCTATGATATTTCTCCGGATTCACAAAAATTGGTTTATGGTTCTCAGACTGAGAAGATGGACGTGTTCCCGTTCTATTTCAACGATATTGTAGAACTTGACCTGAAAACACTTGCCACTGATACTCTGGTGAAGAGTGATCCATATATTCGATCTTGTACTTATTCGCCTGATGGCAAGCAACTCTTCTTTACTGGAGGTCCGGAGGCTTTTGGCGGTATCGGGAAGAACAATGGCGGACATAAATATAGCAATGACTATGATGTGCAAGGCTTTATCATGACCATAGCGGATAAATCAATACGTCCTGTTACTCGCGATTTTGATCCCTCTCTTGAAAGCAATCCAATCTGGAACTGTGCTGATGGTCAGATATATTTCAGTGCTTCTGCCGGTTTCACTCTCAATGTTTACAAACTTGATCCTAAATCCGGAAGTATTTCTAAACTAGACTTCGATATGCCATACATATCCGGATTCTCAATTGGCGTGGACGAAAACAAATGGATGTCGGCAGTAGGTTCGGATTATCATTATGCCGGCAAATGCGAATTGCTTGATCTGAAGTCGGGCAAACTGAAAGTTGTTGACGATCCTTATTCTCGCGATTATCCTGATATGCAGCCTGGAGAGGCTTCTTCATGGAGTTTTAAGGCTTCTGATGGTACGCTCATCGACTGCATGCAGGTGCTTCCTCCGGACTTTGATCCTGATAAAAAATATCCACTTATCGTATATTATTATGGAGGATGCTCTCCCAGTCAGAGATATATGAGCGTATATGATCCGCAGATATTTGCATCGAGAGGATATGTAGCGCTTGTGATAAATCCTTCCGGAGCATATGGATATGGTCAGGAATTTTCCGCGCGTCACGCTAATGCTTGGGGCGAATATACTGCCGATGATATCATAGAAGGAGTCAAGGAATATTGTCATACTCATGATTTCGTTAATGAAAAGAAGATCGGTTGTCTTGGTGCAAGCTATGGCGGATTCATGACCGAATATCTTCAGACCAAGACTGATATTTTTGCAGCAGCTGCTTCGCATGCCGGTATTTCAAACGTGACTTCCTACTGGGGTGAAGGCAACTGGGGATATTCATATAATACCGTTGCTGCCCCGGAATCTTATCCTTGGAACAATCCGGATCTCTTCACAAAGCATGGTGCGCTTTTCAATGCTGATAAAATACATACTCCACTGCTCCTGCTTCATGGCTCTGTTGACACCAACGTGCCGATAGGGGAGAGCATTCAACTATTCAATGCCCTTCGCATTCTTGGGCGTGATGTGGAATTTGTTCAGGTTGACGGTGAAAATCATATCATCACAAATCATGACAAGCGTAAACCATGGCATGCAACTATCATGGCTTGGTTTGCAAAGCATCTGCAAGATGATCCTTCCTGGTGGGATTCCATCTACGGAGATTAATTGTAAATGCCTTTTGGGACGCACGGCTCGTGCGTCCTTAATATGTATAGGCTCGTGGATTATGTGTCAATAATATGTTGAAAAAATAATGAAAGTCAAATTTTTAATTGCTTCTATTTTGCTGTCTCTCCTGCTCTCGGTAAGAGCAGAAGAAGCCAATCCCAAGCGGGAATTCCGTGGTGCTTGGCTTCATATCATTGGGCAGACCCAATATATGAATACGCAGCAGAAGGGGAGTGCTCAACTAAAGGAATATATTGCCGATCAGATTGATAAACTCCATCGCACCGGGTGCAACGCTGTCATATTTCAGGTTCGCCCTACTGCCGATGCTGCTTATATTAGTGAAATAGAGCCGTGGTCAAGTTGGATCACCGGTAAACGAGGCGTGGCTCCGGCTCCTCTTTGGGACCCTCTTGAGTTTGCTATTGAAGAAGCCCACAAACGAGGAATGGAATTGCATGCTTGGCTTAATCCTTATCGAGTTACGTCTTCTCCTAAAGAAGTGCTCCCTGCTGATCATATTTCAAAGAAATATCCAGAACGTTTCTTTAAATACGACGGCAAAATCTTCTTTGATCCGGCTTATCAGGAAAACAGAGACTACATCTGCGAAGTGGTGAAAGACATCACTTCTCGATATGATGTTGATGCAATTCATATCGACGATTATTTCTACCCTTATCCGGTGGCTGGAGTGAAGATCCCCGACGATGCTTCCTATGCAAAGTTTGGTGAAGGTATGAAACTTGAAGACTGGAGAAGACATAACGTTGATCTCTTGATAGAACAGATGAATCACACTATCAAGCAGACAAAGCCTTGGGTAAGATTTGGAGTAAGTCCCTTCGGAATATGGAGAAATAAGAAAACCGACCCTCGAGGTTCAGATTCAAATGGCTTGCAAAACTACGACGGCCTTTATGCTGATGTGCTTCTATGGGCTAAAAACGGTTGGGTGGATTATCTTGCTCCCCAGCTCTATTGGACTCTCGACTTTAAGGCTGCTCCAAGCCGTCATCTTGCCCACTGGTGGAATGATAATTGCCAGGGAGTGGATGTCTTCATAGGTCAAGACGTGCAACGCACTATGAACAATGCAGACCCTAAGACCGGAGACTCCAACGAACTTGCCACTAAAGTGAAACTCTCCCGCGATCTTCCAAATATTAAAGGAAATGTGTGGTGGCATGGATATTGGGTGACCGGCAATATGAAAGGAGTGGCAGATTCATTGGCTTATGTGCATCAAAACACGGTTGCTATCCCTCCCGCTTATGGAAGTGCAAAAGAGGTTCCGGCTCCGGTCAAAAATCTCCGTATTGCTAAGAAAGAAGGGAAAATTTATCTTGAATGGGATGCAGACAAACCTAAAAATTTGGCTACTGACCAAATACGCTTTGTAGTTTATTCTTTCTTAGAGGATGAGGATATTGATTTAGATAATGTTGAAGCTATCATGATTATGACTCCGAGGAAAGAATATATGGTGTCTGAAGACGAAGATGAATCTGCAGTAAAA
>CAMWQF010000087.1 GCA_947176285.1 uncultured Porphyromonadaceae bacterium | reverse complement strand
TTCTTGATATCCAATCTACTATCAATTACATACTGGATAAAAGATATCATTCCGGACTATATGATCCTCTTTGGTATGATCCCGTAAATTTCACAGCAGCAAATCTTTATGAAGATGATGTTGTCAATGTTCAGGATATAGTTTGTCTTGTTAACCTCATACTTGACTCAGATCCTACTATTATGCCAAGATATAAAAAGGTTTCTCCAGTGTCAGAATCTTCTGACATTGGTGCTTCCATATTCATAGATAATGGAATCATCACTTTAACTTCGAATACCGAGATAGCTGCTTTTGATATTATCGTCGACAATGACGATGTAACCATTGAGTCTATTCCCGGATTCGGAATAACAAAAAAATCCTATGACGGAAAAACAAGATTGATCGGCTATTCCATATCGGGAGCCACTATCCCGGAAGGTTCGGTCAGAATAGGTAGGACTTGGACTACAAATATCAGTTACGCTATGCTATCTGACGTAAGAGCTAAGGAAATACCGGTCACACTCAACGAGTCCCAAACCGATGTTCCGGTTATTGAGACAGATCTCTTAATTGAGGTTCTCACCGAAAACATTCGTCTCAATATACCACAAGGCATCAACACGACATGGCAAATAGCAACGGCAGATGGACTGATTCTCCTTAGCGGATCACAATGTGCATCCGGAGAAGGCATCATGATTCCATTTAAGGCTGATGACGGACGAATATATGTCATATCAGTCGGCTACGAAGGGAAGAACATCCATAAGAAACTCATCAAGAAATAAACGTTCATAAGACATGCAGACCAAACAAATATTAACAGCTATAACCATTCTTTTGCTGACGTCATTAGGAGTAATGGCTCAAAGAAATACATTGTCAAATCCTAATATTATCATAGCTCCCGGTGGGGAATCTTCTCTTCAGATAGAACTTGACAACTCTTCAGAAGTGGTCGCTGTTCAATTCACAATCAATTTGCCGGAAAGTATCTCTCTTGGTGAAGCAGCCACTACCGAAAGAACTTCATCTCACATCATATCTTCAAATGAAAAATTTGATGAAGGAAGTCATGCATATACATGTATTTTGATGTCCCCGAACAACTCTGCCATTTCAGGACATACCGGTTCAATTATGTCGATCCAACTTTACGCAGACGAGAATCTTAAAGAGGGAACAGTATTGCAACCATCATTCTCTGATGTTGCAATCGTGGCGCGCGACGGTTCAAACATAGCAACAGGATTTTCAAATGGAAACATAATGATTGGAAAATCGCCGGATCTTGAGATATCGAATGTAGCGACAGGCTTACACGCCGTCAATCCTGGAGATCTTATCTCTGTAGGTTGGGTAGTGACAAATGTTGGTGGACTCAAGACTAATTCCGGATGGTCAGAGCAGATAATACTAATCGGTAGTGATGGCACAGAGAAAGTGCTTGCTTCTTCATTCTATAATGATCCTCTAAACGCAGGGGGCAGAGTGAGCCGCAATGCTGAAATCAAAGTCCCGGACATCCTTGGCATTGACGGGAATGCTCAGATTTGCGTTAAACTAACTCCTAACAGTGATGCAGGGGAGCCAACATCTCTAAAGGCTAATAATACAGCCTACTGCGAGTCTTTTATTCAAATTGGGAAAAAATTGACTCTTTCTCCTGAATCTGTAAACGTCGAGGAGACTTCAAATTCTCCTATCCGATTTTTCCTTACCAGAAGCGGAAACACATCTTCATCCGAAACATTTGTCATTGAGAAAATCGGTGACTCCAGATTTTCTGTTCCTTCTGAAGTAACTATTCATAAGGGACAATCCGGTGTCTATGTATATATGAATATAAAAGCAAATAGTGTTCTTGATGACTCGGATCAGGCTATCATCAATATATCTGGAAATGGTTACTCGGGAGTAGAATCAGTTATACATGTTGAGGATGACACGTATCCATCGCTCTCCATGTCTTTCAGTAATGATGAAGTTACTGAAGGAGACGACTTCGATTTGATTATTACTGCAAATCGCCCTCCTAAGGAAAATCTTGATATCACGATAGCATGTGAATTGCCCGGTAGATTCATTATCCCATCCATAACACTTCCTGCCGGAGAGTCTGAGGTAAGAGCAAAATTGACCGCAAAAGACGATGATGTTCCTGACGTCACCCGATCTGTAATGTTTACTGTTGCCGCTGATATGTATTCCCCTGCTTCAGTTATCTTAGATCTTTTGGATGATGATGTGCCTTCTTTACAGTTTTCTATTACTCCGGATGCTATTTCTGAATCATCCGGTCCGGTTTCTGTAATAGGCAAACTCTTGCGAAACGATAATTTCGACAAGACTGTAACAATAAGATTCTCTGATGATTCCGACGGAAATATTTATTATGGACGTGAGAGTGTTGAGATGGCATCAGGAGTTAAGGAATTGACTGTGAATCTTGGTCCTATTGACAACTCAGTTGTTGACGGAGAACGAACTTATAACATCACAGCTTCTGTGTGGATTTCCTCATGCAGTTGCAATGCATCAAACGGATCTTCAGGAGGTCAGGTCTCTGTACCCTTGACAGTCTACGATGATGATGGTCCTGCACTGTCGATGGTTTCTTCTGCTTCAGTAATAAAGGAAGGAAATGAAATGACAGTGACAGTCAGTAGGAATACAGATTCATCAGGAGCGTTGACTGTTTATGTTTCTTGCGACTCTGACTCAAGACTTGAATTTCCCTCTTCCGTCTTAATACCCGCGGGTGCAACATCCGGGTCCTTTAAAGTCAAGTCTTTGAGAAATGAGGAGGACAATGACGATTTCACTGCTGTGCTGACAGTTGAGGCTGAAGGCTTCGCAAAAGGCAATCTTTGGTTTTTGGTTTCAGATCAGACATTACCGGATGCTCAGATATCTGAGATTTCTGTATCTGAAAATGAGATCAAAGTCGGAGAGCGTATCTCGCTTAATGCGACTCTCATCAACACCGGTTCTTATATGTTGCCAGAACTGACAAAGGTATTTATCTATAGAAAAGGTGATGTAAATCCGTTGGCGATTGCTTACTTGCAGTCTGAGCTTATGCCGGATGAAAGAGTAATCATAGAGAAAACAATCACACTTCCGGACGCCGTAGGCAGTTATAGCCTATACGCTGTCGTGAATGAAGAGCAGGAAGTTAAGGAACTCTTATACAGCAATAATACTTCTCCAAGTGTGGAGGTTAATGTCAAATCTCCATTCTCCTTCCGATTAAAAACTGACAAGGCAATATATAATCAAAATGAAGAAATCCATATCACTGGTTCTATCAAAGGTGTAGACGTTGGGAATAAAAATGTCGACATATATGTAATTAATGAAGGTATCCGGCAGGTTCTGAAAGCAGTATCCGACAAGAATGGTGCTTTTGACCTTAACTATCAACCCTATTCAGAACAGATGGGTCATTTTGAAGTAGGGGCTTGCTATCCTGGTGAGAATACATCCAATGTATTTGCATCGTTTGATGTATATGGAATAAAGAGAACTATCTCTCATCCCATATTTTGTGAGATAACATACGGTGAAGATTTTAATGGAATTGTGGGTATTTCCAATCCCGGGAATTTACCACTTACTGATCTCCAGGCGAAAGTCATATCAAAACCCGAAAACTGCTCTGTGCAACTTGAATGTCCCTCAGAGATTCAATCAGGTGCTTCAGCCGAACTCTCCTATAAAATTGTCTCTCCTCAACTGAGTAGCGGAAATGATTGGCAGAAGTTTGTCGTGGAATTGACCTCAAAAGAAGGCGCGTCTTTGACTGTGCCAGTCAACTATTATTGTTATAATGCCGGTGGGAAAATTCAAAGTTCTGTGGCTGCAATAAGTACTACAATGATGAAGGATGGTGTGCGTGACTATCCGTTTGAAATCTCCAATATAGGTAAAGGTGCAACAGGAAAGATAACACTGGCTCTTCCTACATGGATGTCGGCTGCCACTCCCACCGAGATGGCATCTTTAAACAATGGCGAAACGGCAACTGTTGTTTTGCGGTTCGTCCCGACTAATGACATGCAATTGAATGTTCCTGTCACCGGACAGATTGGCATTAATTGTGAAAACGGCGATGGATTAGCGCTTCCATTCACAATAGAACCTGTTTCTGAGGCTAACGGCATACTGACGGTTGATGTTTGCGATGAATATACTTATTATACATCGGAAGCACCTCATGTTTCTAACGCTGAGGTAAGGATTTCACATCCTACCACCGGAGTTCTGATCGCAAGTGGCTTGACTGATGAGAACGGTAGGTTCTCAACCTCTTTAAACGAGGGATATTACGCAGTCTCGGTTAATGCTCCTCATCACGATACGTATCGTAACTATGTGTTGGTAGACCCTGCTTCTGAAAAGTGCATAACAGTTAATCTAAGCATAGAGGCCATCACTGTTGGATGGAATGTCGAAGAAACTGAAGTAGAGGATGAATACCGTATTGTTACTACCGTCAAGTTCGAGACAAATGTGCCAGCTCCGGTTGTGGAGATGCAAGTACCCGATCGTATTCCAGCCAAAGACTTAGCAGAGGGAGAATCACTTATCTTCAATGCCGTGCTCACTAATAAAGGATTGATTACGGCTCAAGATGTTCAGTTTATTGCTCCCGACGGTTTCACGTATCTTACATTTGAACCCCTCTCCTACTCTGAACCTTTCTCTCTTGCTCCTCAGCAGAGTGTAGCAATACCGATTAAGGTAACTCATGTCAAGAATAATGGCACTATGCGAGTTCGGCCTATTGATGATGATCCATGTGTGGGAAAACCAGGTACGCTTTATGCTTGGGATTGCGGTACTGACCGGAAATGGCACAGGTATTCTATTCCTATTCAGGTCGGTTCATGCAATAGCAATGATTCTACTACTTGGGATAATTCCGGAAACGGCAGCTACGGTGGCAGAGGCGGGAACTGGTATCCGGTTCCTCATACGGGATTCGGAGGCGATTCATATGGTCCATCATCAGACAATAACAATGTACCAACCCTCAATGTCGAGGATTGTGAACCTTGCCAGAATAAATTTTTTGTGGACCTTCTTGACTGTATTCTTGAGCTTGTTCCCGGCTATAAGGAATTAAAGATAGTCATAGCATGTGTACAGAAAGTAATCGATGCAGTTAACGTTGCACAGAACAATCCTACCAAAACACAGTTGTGCCTAGCACTTATGGATGCTGTCAGTTCTTGTACCTCTGCTAAAGGAGCAGGTTCAGGCGACAAAAATCAAGGCAGAGCCAAACAGAGAGAGGAGGCGCTTGCAGAAATATTAGGAACTCTTAAAGGAATTGCTGATAAAGTTCAAAACGAAGAAGAAACCAATTGGGAAGAGCAGACCGAAACGTTAGTTTCGCTCGCGCAAAGTCTATCGAAACTGGCAGGCTACGATTTTGACGATCTTGGTGATTTGATATGTCCACTGAAGTTGCTTGAACCTTGCGATAAGGAAGGTACAGATACTATACCCGCTAAGATAAAAGCTCTTGAATTACCGACTTATAGAAACACAGAGCCGTCTTATATACAGGAGTTCCGAAATGCATTGACATTCCCATTTTTAGATCAGATTAGCTTGTTGTCCATGCAATATGAGTTTTATGGGGATGCATGTTGGCTTGACTCTGAAAAAGACCAGTTGAGTGATTTCTTTGATGTTTTCTATTCACTTCAAGACGAAGAAGAGTGTATCCCTGAATCCTCCTACGATACATTGATCGCTGCAAAACCCGAGAATGTTTCAAAAGATCAGGTGCGTGACTTTATCGATAGATGGAACAATAGTCTAAGGGATGAAACTTCCGATAATTGTATCAATTACGATAACATCACAAAGAGTCTTGACATATTTGACGCTGTAGACGATGCCGTGAGTGAATTGGGATATGATTCATTTGCTGATTATTTTGAGGTTGAATATGATAAATGCAGGAAAGAGGCTGAAAGCATTGGTAAATCTGTTTGTTCTTCAATCACCCTTCAGTTCTCTCAAAGTATGGTTATGACTCGCCAGGCATTCCGCGGTACTTTGACTGTTTTCAACGGTCATGAGACTACTGCAATGTCAGATGTGAAACTTTCGCTGACTATAAAGGACGAGATGGGTAATCTCGCTACAACTCACGAATTCCAGATAAACCCCGAATCTATTTCAGGATTTGAAGGCAATCTTGATCTGACCGGTGGCTGGAGTCTTGCTGCTAATGAAACAGGAACAGCGACCATTCTATTCATCCCTACTAAATATGCTGCTCCAACCGTGAGTAAAGTTTATTCATTTGGAGGCACTTTGACATATGTGGATCCATTCAACGGATTGGAAGTATCACGCATTCTCTCGCCGGTTTATCTAACGGTGAAGCCTTCTCCTAACCTTGACCTAACATATTTCATGCAGAGAGATATTTTAGGGGATGACCCGCTGACTGAAGATGTTGAGTCTTCAGAAGAGGCTGAATTCTCACTTCTAATAACCAATACAGGATATGGAGATGCACAGAATGTAAAAATGGTCACAGATCAACCTAAAATTATTGAGAATGAGAAAGGCCTTCTTATTGATTTTGAACTTACCAGCAGTCAGTTAAACGGTGGTGAAAAGACTTTGGCACTCGGAAATAGCGTAACTTCTGATTTCGGAACAATTCCGGCTAAAGGCTCAGCATATGCGCAATGGTGGATCAAGAGTTCTCTACTTGGGCATTTCTCTGATTATAATGTAGATGCTACTCATATATCATCATCTGATAATCCGGACCTGTCGCTTTTGAATAATGTAGCCATTCATGAACTTATTAGAAGCATTGATATAGATAATGGCGATGGATTGAAAGGCTTCATGACAAATGATATAATTGACGCTGAAGATATGCCGGACATGCTCTACTTTTCTAATGGAGAAATCGCGCCTGTAATCACCACAGATGATGCAGAACTATTCAGCAATTCAGAAACTGAGTATATACTGTCCATTTCTCCTGATTCGGAAGGCTGGAACTATGGACGAATTTCCGATCCCACATTCGGCCGGGCAAAACTGAAAAAGATCTTACGCCAGAGCGATGGTAAGGAAATTAGCCTACGTAATATCTGGCAGACAGACCGCACACTTCGTGACGGTAAGGAGCCTGTATATGAAAATTTAATACATTTCGTTGATGATTTTAAAACATTAGAAAGAGAATCTTATCTTCTGACCTTTGAACCTATACCCTTGGTTAGACTTGAAATTGAAGCAGTCGAAGGTTTACCCGACGATAATTCAATAGTTAATCAACAAGTAGAAATACTTACTGTAGTATTCAACAAACCAATCGACAGCAAGACCTTCACTTATGAGGATATTTCGCTCTCTATTCAGGGATTCAAGCAGGATGTAAGTCTTATTGAGATTTCAACAGACGACAACAAATCTTTCCAAGTAAATCTTTCAGAAATCTATAAGAATGCTGGAACCGGGTTCTATTCTTTGACCTTCTTGACATCTGGCATAATTGATTCAGAAGGGTTCACCGGAAAAGATGGAAAGACCGTTAATTGGATCTATATGCCGGACGGATCTGTTTCGATTACTGTTAATGTATATCCGGAAGATACCGGCTACATAACTCACTTGATCGATGGATCAGATCTTACGATTTCTCCATCCTCAGTCATTCCGGCAAAATATGGCGACTCAATAACGCTGACCGCCCACGCAAAAGAGGGATATGACTTCGAGGAATGGATAAATAAAGACAATGTATATTCCACTGATGAAAGAATTGAATTTATTGCCCTTTCTAATGACGAGTTCATTGCGCAATTCTCACCAAAATCTTATTATATAGAAATTGATGCATATTGCAAAGGTGGATCGATATTAGGACGTGATTCCGGCATATATTATTTCGGAGAAGAACTTCCTTTAATTGCAGTGCCTGATGAGGGATATGTATTCTATAAATGGATTATAAACGGTGAAGAAATCTCTGAAAATTCAGTATTCACTTATAAAGTGAAAGAAGAGACAAGAATAAGTGCTTCCTTCATTGAAAGTTCAGGTGTTGAAATAATCTCAGAGCAAAACAAAATCATCATATATTCTATTGATGGATTGCTTATCAATGACGATGCCACATTAGAAACCATTCAGAATCTCGAAAAAGGAGTCTATATAATCAATGGAGTAAAATATATAGCCCGCTAACATCCTCTAAAAGAAATTATGTTTTTTAGTAAGCATTAACTGAAGTACACCTTGCAGTTGCAACTTATTACAAGAGGGTGCAGTTCTAAATGAACTGCACCCTCTTGTTGTTACATCTATTGTATATTATCAATTACTTGTTTAGGTCCGCTTCGTGATCGTGTACGCCATAGCAAATGGGGTTGAAGCAGTTGTCGTAGCGGATGTGGAGACCATCACCGAGATCTACTACATAAGTGACACCTTCTCTCGTGATTCCATACACTGTTTCGCCAGGGAAGCGGAGTGCAAGATGATCAGCAATTGTCTGAGGCACTTCCACCTTACATGCAGGTGCTGCTGCAGGTGCCGGATCTGGAGTTGCTACTGCTACCGGTTCGGGACTTGCTTCCGGTGAAGCATCGGGATAAGCTGTTTCTGCTACTGCTGTGAAACCTGCTACTGCGAAAGAGAGAGCGACGATGGATGAGAATAATTTTTTCATAGTTTTTAAGTATTAAGGGTGTTTCTAATTTTGTTTCTTATCTCAGTGTGTCTTTCTTAGTTTTAAATCAAGTTTTATTTTTTGATTTTTATACTTCCTAAACATTTTTTCACCTTAACAAGTTCATTGATTACGCATTGCAATTTTGTTAAACATTTGCCATGATTTTGAAACATCATAGTTATCTATCACATTTTCAGGCACTTTAAGCACACATCTGCCATAAGCAGAAATATCGTAAGGATCAAAAATATAACTTTCGCAGTCAAATTGCGGCACTTTTTCTGATGGCTGGATTATTTCAACAAGATTCGGACAACAGTTCATCAGCAATTCACCCAGCAATTTGTCGTTAGCAGGAAGTCTCACTTTCCTAAGCGACTCACAATCAGAAAATGCATAAGACTCTATCTCTTCAATGCTATCCGGTAATATAGCCTCCTTCAATGATGCGCAAAATGAAAAAGCATTATGCCCGATATGTTTCAATTTTTGGGGAAATTCAATACTATCCAAAGCAGAACAATAGGTAAATGCATTACTCGAGATATCCTCCAAAGATGAAGGAAAATTTATAGACTCTAAACTTTCACATTCACTGAACGCCTGAAATCCTATTTTCTTTATGCCTTTTGGCAAAATTACTTTCTTTAGCGTAGCGCATCCTAAAAAAGCATAATCCGGAATCTCTGTAATCCCACATCCCGCTGATACCTCCACTTCCTCCAAATCAATCCTATCGATATATTCTCCTTCCTGGATTGGATGCGAAATTACAATTTTTTTACAATATCCATCCAAAAATCCTCCCAAAATAAAAGCAATGGCACAACTAATAATCAATAATTTATGATTTATATCATTTTTTATTTTCATTTTTTACTATTTTTTTCGATTTTTTCAGAACATTTTGTTTCCTATATTGTTTTATTGGTATAAAATCGTTTCATGATGTTAGGTTAGTTCGAAAGTATTATGGAAAACTTTCAA
>CAMWQF010000086.1 GCA_947176285.1 uncultured Porphyromonadaceae bacterium | reverse complement strand
TTGTCGTGTTTAGCCATTTGTTAAATCCGAATTAGAATCTGAAATGAGCGAATGCACGGTTGGCCTCGGCCATACGGTGCATGTCTTCCTTGCGCTTGAAGGCGCCGCCCTGGTCGTTGAAAGCGTCGACGATTTCAGCGGCGAGCTTGTCTGCCATTGTCTTGCCGCCGCGTTTGCGGGCATAGATGATAAGATTCTTCATAGAGATGGACTCCTTGCGGTCAGCGCGGATTTCGGTAGGCACCTGGAAAGTGGCGCCGCCGACGCGACGGGATTTCACCTCTACCTGAGGAGTTACGTTCTCGAGCGCCTTCTTCCAGATTTCAAGAGCGCTCTTCTCCTCGTTGGGGAGTTTAGACTTCACGATTTCGAGAGCGGAATAGAAGATAGTGTAAGAAGTGTTCTTCTTTCCGTCGTACATGAGATGGTTGACAAACTTAGTCACTCTCACGTCGTGAAAAACGGGATCGGGAAGGATCACACGTTTTTTCGGTTTAGCTTTTCTCATTGCTTGATGTTTAAGTTTTGATTTTGGCTGCTTTGATGAAAACTTCAACGCACTTTGGGAACTCCTCTCGGAGCGCCGGATGGGCGTTTACTCAACCATATAGCTGTCAAAGAATCAAAAACCGGTTAAAGATAAATGATTTCTTGCTGACAGCTTATTATTTCTTAGCTGCCTTAGGACGCTTTGCACCATATTTGGAGCGGCGCTGAGTACGGCCCTGCACACCTGCAGTATCAAGAGTACCGCGTACGATGTGATAGCGTACGCCCGGGAGGTCTTTCACACGACCGCCGCGCACCATAACGATGGAGTGCTCCTGAAGGTTGTGGCCCTCACCGGGGATGTAGGAGTTCACTTCCTTTCCGTTGGTAAGGCGCACACGAGCCACCTTACGCATAGCCGAGTTAGGCTTTTTCGGGGTCGTGGTGTACACACGCACGCACACACCGCGACGCTGCGGACATGAATCCAAAGCCGGCGACTTGCTCTTGTCGACAAGGGCAACGCGTCCTTTTCTTACTAATTGCTGAATTGTAGGCATTTTAGTTTGTTAAAAATTAAAAAATATCTAAAATTTAATGTTGTTTATCAAGTTTCGGGCGCCTCAGAGCGAGAAAACTCGCTTTCAAAGGCATGCCAAAGAGCAGCGATGCACATACCGCAAAACCACACTAACAAATTAGCTCTTAATTTGTTAGCGATGCGGATGGGCGTTTCTTGCCCTAAGACGATGCAAAGTTACAAAATTTCAGTGAATTATGCAAATTTTTTTCAGGTTTCAAGGTTTCAAGGTTTCGGGTTTCACAGGTTTCGGGAATAGGATCAGACGGGGTTGAGGCCGCGGCGGCGCCATTCGGGGAGGGCGTTGTAGTCTCGGGCGATGTGGTTGGCGAGGACTACGGCTTTTGAAATGTGGTCGCAGATGTTTTTTTCGCCAATCAGATTGACGATATCAGACTTCTCAAGAGTTTCCCTTACGCCGGGCTGAACTCCGGAAAGGACTATTTCAATTCCATCTTTTTGAGAAGAGCGAATGAGAGTCTCAAGGTTGTGGATGCCGGTCGCATCAATAAACGGCACACGCCGCATACGTATGATTCTGACAATAGGCCTTTCCTTCATTGAGGAGCGCATCATCTCATCAAACTTTGTGGCAATACCAAAGAAGAACGGACCGTTTATCTCATAAACAGACACACCTTTTTCCACTTGCACCACTTCATGGGCGTTCACTTCCGTGCCTTCTGCTATGTCAAGCTTCTTGCCATACACCTTGATCTCTGCATTCTCAGTAACTCGACGCAAGAACAAGAGCATAGCGAGAAGCAAACCGATTTCGATAGCAATAGTAAGGTCGAAAATCACGGTAAGGAACATTGTGACCAAAAGCACTGAAAAATCACCTTTAGGATTGTGTGAAATAGCCCTTATAGTGCGCCAGCCACTCATATTATAAGCCACCACCATGAGGACACCAGCCAGACATGCCATAGGCACAAGATTGATCAGCGGCATCAAGAAAAGATAGATAAGCAGAAGCACCAAAGCGTGGATCATGCCTGCAACCGGAGTGCGTCCACCATTGGTGATATTGGTCATAGTGCGGGCGATAGCACCCGTTACCGGTATACCGCCAAAGAGAGGCACCACTACGTTGGCAATGCCCTGACCGAAGAGCTCGGTGTTGGAATTAGTTCTAGATCCAGTGATACCGTCAGCAACTGTAGCAGACAGCAGCGACTCAATGGCACCCAGCATTGCGATAGTGAAAGCCGAGGGAAGGAGCGCGTTGATGGTAGCCATATTAATAGCGAATCCATGAGGCAATGGGATATCAGACTTCATATTGCCAAAACGGTCGCCAATTGTCTCCACATGAAAATCAGGCATTAATATTCCAATAAGCCAGCAACCGGCAGTGACAAGTATTATAGCAATGAGAGCACCGGGAAGTTTTTTGGAAATCTTAGGGGCAAGGGTGATGATGAGAAGCGAGACAACGCCAACTGCAAGAGTAACCCAATCTATGCGTCCGCAATTACGGATCAGCACACCCCATTTTGAAACGAAATCGCCGGGAAGATCCTTCAAGCCAAGACCAAAGAAATCATTGATCTGGGTGGAGAAGATTGTAATGGCTATACCGGCAGTGAATCCCACCACAATAGGATACGGAATAAATTTGATTACAGTGCCGAGGCGGAAAAGACCCATTAAGACGAGGATTAAGCCTGCCATGATAGTGGCAATCGCGAGACCTGTGAGTCCAAACTGCTGTATGATGCTATAGACAATCACAATGAAGGCACCGGTAGGTCCACCAATCTGGACTGAGTTTCCACCAAGCGCAGACACAATGAAACCGCCGATTATGGCAGTAATCAGACCTATGGACGGAGAGACACCTGAGGCAATGGCGAATGCAATCGCGAGAGGGAGAGCCACGATGCCTACTACGATTCCAGCAATTAGGTCTGCCTTAAATTTCTTCGCATCATAATTCTTCCACATCGAAAAGGCTTTCGGGTGGAAATCAATCGAACTAAACAAATTCATATTTACCTGTAAATTTTTATAAATATGCCCAATGGGGCTAATAGGGCTAATATCAGAGGTCAGAGAGCAAAGACTTTGAGGAACGCATGCGGAGCATGCTTACGACCTAAAGGTTATTTTTTGAGGTGAGAGGCGTAGTCGAAGATGCGGTCGAAGATGCGGCGGTCTTGATCAGAGAGGGAGATGCCACGACGAGCCATCACGCGCTCTGCGACAGTGAGAAATTTCTTAACGGGGACATCTACAAAGCCTCCGTTTGCACTACCCTCCTGGAAACTTGGGAGAAAGACCCTTGGGAATCCTGCTCCGTAAACGTTCACACCAACACCAATGACAGTGGCAGTGTTGAGCATTACATTGACACCCAATTTTGAATGATCACCGATAATTGGACCACAGAATTGCAAATCGGTGCGAGCAAAAGAGTGCAGACGATAGTTCCAAAGCCGAATCTTCGAATAGTCGTTTTTAAGATTTGAGCAATTGACGCCGGCTCCAATATTGCACCACTCGCCTACCACTGCATTTCCGAGATATCCATCGTGAGCCTTATTGGAATAGCCGAATATAACAGAATTGTCGACTTCTCCACCCACTTTCACATAGGGACCGAATGTGCTGCCTCCATATAGTTTTGCCCCCATACGTGCTTTGGAATGATCGCAGAAAGCAATTGGACCGCGCACACAGCAACCTTCCATAATGGATACATCTTTACCTATGTATATAGGACCTTCCTTTGTATTGAAAGTAGCACCTTCCACTTCAGCACCCTCTTCTATAAAGATCAAAGGGTTACCATCTTTATCTGAGAGATCGCCTATGACGTGGTTTGAATCAGGAAGTGATTTAGAGACACGGTCAGCCGTCAAACGGATATAGTCTTCCACGAGGACTTCAGGATTCATTATAAATACATCATACACATTACGAAGATGGCGAAGATCCTCTTCAAATACGTCATTGAAATTGTGCTGTTCGAGATCATTCCATCCTCCGCGGAAAGCCAAAGTGCGTGATTCGCAGACTATAGCCTGCCCTTTCTTGAGCGAGACTATCTTGGCTGCAATATCTGCATCCGGAACCACGGAACCTGAGACAAAAAGCATTTCTTCCGTTTTGTCATCGGGTTGACCGAAACGTTCACGAAGGAAATCTACGGGAAGAGCATGGATTTCAGCATCGGGAAGGAAGGAAGTCCATTTCTCGCGTATGGTGGTGATACCTACCCGAAAGTCACAGATAGGACGCGTGAAGGAAAGGGGCAGGAGATCGTAATGGTCATCCAGATTGTCGAAGAGAATGATTTTCATATTAATGCATAATTAATAATGCTTAATGCATAATTAATATTACCTGTAGAAATTGGAATTATTATAGAGGATGGAGGATTACATTTTGTGTGCAAAATTAGTTAAAAATTTTTAATTTTGCAAATTTAGCTCAATTTGGCGTAACACGATTAGCAAAAGGGACATTAGAGATGCGAACTAAAGATGGGAAATATGTGTTATATTGATATAAAGGATAATATAGAAGGCATTGAATGAAAGCCTTATAAAAGATAAATAAAGGTGTCGAGTCATCGCCATAGGCGCGATGTCTATCTGAGGATGAATCGACTGATAAATTCCTTATTAAAATCGCCGTAATCAATGATTACGGCGATTTTTTATGCCACATTTTATTGTCACATCCCTATCAGAATGGGTAACCCAGTGCGAGGTGGAGTGCAAAGGCATCTTTGAAACGCACGTTGAAATAATGCGGGGTGCCGTTGCTGTATGGGGTGTGCAGACCATAGCCTAGATCAAGACGCACTACCATCATTCCAAGATCATAACGAAGACCGACACCAGTGCCGAGAGCAATATCTTTCAAGAAAGTCTTGGCTTCGAGTTGACCACCGGGACGCAAAGGGTCGTTCTTAAGAAGCCAGATATTGCCGGCATCAATGAAAGCAGCCCCATGAAGGTCTCCCACCAACGGGAAGCGGTATTCCGTATTTATCTCAAACTTAAAAGTACCAGTCTGATCGAAGTATCCATTCACAAGATCACGCGGAGCGCGGTAACTACCCGGACCTATAGAGCGAACCGTAAACGCACGGATTGAGTTGGCACCACCTATATAGAACTGCTCGGAATAAGGGACCTCCTTAGAATTACCGTAGGCATGCGCTGCGCCAAGGAGCACACGGGAAACAATCCAGTGTTCTTGCTTTGGGAAAAGACGACGATTCCATACGAGCTGCACCTGACCTTTGACAAACTGCGAGAAAGGTGTGCCAAACAGTTTCTTTTCGCCTTTCACTTTAGCAAGTTCATAGATACCGTCAAAGAGATTGCCGGCTTCTGTAAATGTAGCGGTGAAAGTCAATTCGTTATTGTGTGCGCGTTCAAACCAGCGGTCGTATGTATAAGTATAACTAAGTTGCGGAATGAAACGGCTTTCGAAACTGAGTGCAACTGCGGGATTCATCGCCATTACAGAATCAAAAGACTCAGTAGTGTGAATGAGTTTATTATAGGTGAGTTTGAACGGAGTGAAAGAATTGACAGCATGCCGGGTAGCGCGCCATTCATAGGTGATGCCCATGTTGTATTCCGCCATCATGAAATATTTAGGACGGTTCAAGACGGATCCACCAAGAGAAACTGTAGTCCAGTTTAGGTCGCGTTTCGACCTGGGGATGAATTTTGGAGCTAGGAGCCGCGGGAATGCAAGCGACCCTTGAAGACCAAATTCATAGGAATTGAACACATTGGAACGGTCGCGGCCTGTCTGCCATTCATAGTCAGCATTCAGGGACACCGACAACTTTTCACCACCGCCGAAGAGATTATTGTGAGTGAACGAGCCAATCAATCCGGGACCAATGTAAGAGTTAGACTTAGAAGTGGCATTCACCTCAAGCGACACCTCCATAGGGCGGTCGTAGCGGCAAGTTATATAGACGTCCATTTGCGGATCTGCAGCGGCAGTATCAGCCAAAACAGGTTGTATTTGGATATTTGAGAAAATACCAAGCCGAGAAAGCCGAGTCTGAGTCCTATCCATATCCCGCACTGAGAATGTCTTTCCTTTTCTGAAAGTAATGCACTCCGGAATAAGTTTTTTTCTCAGACGCTGAGGACGCATCACTATAAGTTCTCCCCTATCAGTCTGAAGAGTGTCAGGAGTTCCGGAATCATATGCCTCATTTCTCTCCAAAATAGTCACAATATTTCGGGTTTTATATCTTAGCATAGCCGGTTCGGGGAGATTATCTGCCAAATTAAGACGTATTGCTACAGCATGTGGAGTAAGGAATGTATCTGCCATAAACTCAATGTATTCCGGACGGAAATAATAATATCCACGGTTGCGGAGATTGTTGGCAATTTCGACTCTCAACGCAGAAAGAGAATCCACACAGAAAATAGCACCTTTCTGAAACCATACACTCTTGCGAGCGAGAGAATCTATGAAAGATGTCAGATGGTCTGACTTCCGATTGAAATACTCTATCGTGTCAATCTTATAAGGAGAAGAGACATCGATGGTGTATGCCATAGAAGCCATTTTAGGATTCTTTTTATTGGGAATCTCCTCAAAAGTTGCAGTAGAACCAAAATAACCGTTGTCAGCAAGAATCTGCTCCAACATCTTCATTCGTTGTGGAGCCTTTACGCTGGAGACAAGTACAGGCTGCTCCACAAGTTTACGATAGAGCCAACCATAGACACCTTTAGCGGAATCATTCCAATAATTATATACCCAAAGGCCATAAGGGAAAGGATAGCGCATATAAGGAGTTATGAATGGCACCGCATTGTTAGGCTTTACATCTACGGCACTCTTAAGTTCCGAAACAAGAGCATCCGGGAGTTTTTCATCGCCGGTAGGGTTAATCTTAACCTTCATGCCGGTGTAAAGCACCTCATCCTCGCCTAAGCGGCGAGTAGTGCTGCAAGCGCCAGCAATCAGCAAAAGCACAAAAGCAGCAACGAGCAAACCTGAAGCTCCTCGGAAAGAGCGCAAATATCTATTATTCTTCATTTCCTTCCTCCTTTCTTGAGAGAGCCTTAATTGAGTCGGCAGATGCCTCCACCTTCTTCTTCACGTTTGAAACCGAGTCATTTAAGGCAGGCAGAGCAATGGCCTTATTATGATTTTTCTTCTTGCCGAATCCAAAATTGAAGAGTTCTGAGAAATAAGCCAGTCTTCGCTTCAACGACATACCAACACCGGTCTCAGTAATCTCACCTTCAAGTACACTTTCAAATCCGGTGTGACGGAAGAGGCGAGCGTTAAGACTCATATTGTTGGTCTGCTTTAGGATATATTCAAAAGCGATGTCGCTGATGAGATTCTGCTGGAAGTTTTCATCTGCAGAGGCATCAGTGGAGTAGTTACCACCTACGATTATTTTAAACCTATTGTTGATAAGTGATTTTGAGACTTGATAAGAATAGGAAGTATTAGTAGACGTATTACCGTCCACACCTGTCTGATACTGGTCGACACCCAGACTGATATCGACACCCTTCACATTGTCGGCGAGGAATGAGTTGAGTTGCGAAGTGAGGTAGCTATAAAGAGTATTTGTGCCTACCCCCATTCCGACAGACTTAGAGCCCGGGCCAGTGTACATACCGGTGAGCAAGAGATTCATAGCCTGCTGCTGACGCTGCTCGGCGGTCATGGACTGAAGTTCGTTGCTAATGCTCAGATCATCGTCGGTAGACAGGTCGAACACAACGGATGGTGCAGACAGTGTATTGGCAATTTTAAGTGTCACGAGGAAATTGACAAGGCGAGTGTTGCCGCTGGTCTGAATACTTGCCTTAAGCGCATCTGTAGCGGTGACAGCGAGAGTTGGATTCATTATATCACCATTCCATGTGATATGGCTGTTCTGGTCAAAATTGAAACCTTTCTTTCCAATTACCGGGATATTGTAATTGACATAGCCACTGCCTGTGTAAAGCGTGCCGTTAAGCTTCATATCCCCGACATAGTTTTGGAAATAATTGAGGGAACCGGAAGGATTACATTCCACTTTGCCGGCACTCTTGCCGGGCATACCGAGATTGACTGTGATTTGAGTACCCGGGGATATATTAGCATTAGCATTTATTCTCATTGCGAGCGACGACGTCAGAGAATCCGCCTTAGCCACTTGGGTGGAATCAGAGAAATTGACAAACTTCACCACGCCATCTGCTCCTTGGCTTCCGGGGAGGGCGTCAGACGTTGACACGAAATTGTAGACAATGTCAGTAGTGGGAAGCACATTGAGATTTGCATTGACATTCATCAGCGATGTGGAGCCGGTGACAGTGGCATCAAGATCAACGAAAAGTTTTCCATTGACATCGGCGTTATAGTTCTTATTGCCAACCACCTGCATATTGTTTGCTTTGGCTGCCAGATTCAGTTTAATATCGCTAAACTTTGTAGCATCCACCGTACCCAATATCTTTAAAGGATTTTTATTTACTGCAAAGATATCAAATTCATGGAAATCAAGCACATTATCGGTCACTGTAATTGGGTCATTGCCAAAGCGGAATGTGGTGCCAAGCATGTTGAAGAATACTCCGACAGAATCACAAGAAATGCTGCCGTTGAGTTTGGGAGCTGTGAAACTTCCACTAAGACTCATATCGCCATTGAGGGCGCCTGTCAGTTTCATAGTCTGAGGAGGCATAAAAGGATTTGCTATGGACAACGGGAACTTAGTAAGCACCAGTTTCAGACGCTCGGCAATCATACCTTGATTAGGATTGACAGAATCCGGAGCAAGCACAAACTGCACAGCAGCTGCTTCTGCACCATCAACGAGAAGACCAATCTTCCCGGCACTTTTTCCTTTATTTCCCATTCCGGCAGCCAAAGAGAAATTGAAATCACCTACACGTTTCTTCTCATAATAGAAGTCACTGATATCAAGAGTACCTTTCCCTACAAGAGCCTTGCCAGTGTAGCGCACATTGATATCTGAATTCACATTAGCCTTGACGGGGGGTGCGTTAAGAGCCATCTGCAGGAAATCTTCCACTTTGATATTTTTCAGATTGAGGTGAAGATTGTCTTGTCCCTTCTCATTCTTTTCAGTGCGCAGAAGGATACTGCTCTGATCGCTGCTTGCCTCAAGATTAGCATTAAGCTTCTTGTTAGTAATGGTATAGTCAATATAGTTGTCAAGGTTAAATACCCAAGGGAGATAGGCAATAGTAGCCTTAAGAGGAGTAAAGCGTACCGACACCACTGAATCAGCTACTGACGCAGTGAAACCGAGACGATAGCCCATCTTATTCTGGATATTGCGCTGCTGGAGGAATGCAGAGAGACGATTTTCACCGAGATATCCACTCATCTTCACATTAGCAAACTCATCTAAAGTGCCGGGACGGTTGCCCATATGTACAATATAGTCGAGCAAGTTGCCACGCGATTTCAGATCAAGAGTGATGGTGTCGATACGCATTGACTCAGTAGTCAACGTATTGAGGATGACATTACCATCGATGATAGAATCTTTAGACAAATTCAGATTAAACGTCTTGAATCCCATTCCTGTTGGAGCGAGCAAACTGGAGGCAATACCAGAACCGGCTACATCAGCAGAAAGAGAGAACGGTGGGAGTTTTGATTCCAATTCAGCCACATCGATGCTTCTATCCTTGATGAATTTAGGAA
>CAMWQF010000085.1 GCA_947176285.1 uncultured Porphyromonadaceae bacterium | reverse complement strand
TGTTTTCATCGTTGTCAGCGTTTTCATCGAAATGATTTATTCGGAGAATACGACTTCAACAACTCTCAACGATGAAAACGACGACAACGAGGAAACGATGAAAACTAAAAAACTATGATACGATATTTCAAGCAGGCATGGGGATCTATGAAGAAGCAGCCTCTGCTGAGCATCGTCAGCATTGCAGGCACAGCTCTCGCCATATTCCTTATCATGATCATTGTCATGATCGATGAAGTGAAGGTGGTACCATTCGCGCCTGAGAGCGCACGCGACCGCTGGCTCGTACAGACCTCTGCTTCCATTGGCAATAAAGACTGGGGATCTACTCCGGACAACAATTCATCAAACGGAGGAATGTCTTACGAGACCATCCGACGTACATTCTACGAGATGGAACTTCCAGAAGCCGTAGGAGCCTTCACATGGAGCAATACAGAAAGCCATCTTTCAGTGCCGGGAAAGACTCCGTTCGGAGCCCAAAGGAAAGACACCGACCATGGCTTCTGGAAAGTGATGGATTTTAATTTCATTTCAGGCGCCCCTTATGACGAGGCTGACGTAGAATCCGGTCTACAGGTGGCAGTAATCAGTGAAACCCTCGCTCGAAAACTCTTCGACACCACAGATTGTGTAGGTCGCGAATTTTCCATCGACCATGTGCCATACCGAGTGAAGGGAGTAGTGCACGACGTAAGCAACATGACCTCTCATGCTTTCGCCAATCTCTGGGTACCTCTTACATCTAATGGCACCGATAAGTTCATCTGGTGTACATACATGGGTTCTCTAAGTGCTATCGTCGTACCTAAGAGCAAAGCCGACATTCCTGCCGTACGCGAAGAATACAATAAGGTATGGGATAAGTTTGAGGACGAGGTCAAGGAAGCCGGTTGGGAATTCTACCGCCGAAATCGGCCCTACGACCAGAAAACGTCTGTAAGCGCCTACTGGGCCAGTATGGAGCCTGACATGGATGCCACTTGGCGGCATGACCTACTGGTTTATACTATCCTTCTGCTCATACCTGCCATAAACCTCAGCAGCATGACCCAGAGCCGACTACGCCACCGCCGCGAGGAAATTGGAGTCCGCCGTGCCTTCGGAGCCACACGTACCGACATCATGATCGAGATCTTCATCGAAAGCCTCATAATCACCGTCATGGCCGGACTGATTGGACTCTCACTCAGCATCGCCTTCATCTTTATCGGTGGTAAAACAGTCCTTGCCGGAGGAGCAACCGTTACCGGGTTGACGTTGGGGATGGTATTCAATATCAAGGTGTTCCTGACAGCACTTCTATTCTGCTTCTTGATGAACCTCATCTCGGCAATATTCCCCTCTTGGCAGGCAGCTAGAACCAACATCGTAAACGCACTCTCCGGAGGCAATAAATAATCGGTATGAAACGCAAGTTACTAACACAGATGCGCGCTGAATGGCGCGCCAACATTTGGATGGCTCTTGAGATGCTGCTCGTCTCCGTTGTACTCTTCGTGCTCGCAGACAAGATCTACACCGTAGTGGCCACCATAAACGAACCACTCGGTTTCAACACAGAGCATTGCTACATTCTGCGTGTAAGGGAACTCTCGGAAGCCGCCCCGGAATACAGGGAATATGAGAACCAAGGCGAACGATGGTCAGATCTGCTAACACTGAAACAGCGTCTCCAGGCACGCCCCGAGATTTCGGCTGTCACCATGAGTTCCAATGCCATACCCTACAATCCTAACAATTCGACAAACCAACTCGACATTGACACTTTCAGTATGGCGGATGCGCCCCTACTCCGACGAGCTGTGGATCCTGACTTCTTCAAGGTATTCCGCATCGAGGGTGCAGAGGGACAGTCAGCAGAAGAATTGGGTGAGATACTTCAGAAAGAACGCATCATCCCCAGCGACAACGCACTTCTACGCAAGGCCGGAATACGATCGCTGAAGCCTCTGTATGGAAAACAGATGGTCTTAGGCGGAGTGGACACTCTGACACTTCGTGCTTCTTTCAAGCCGATGAAATACAGCGATTATCAGACCGTACACGGCTGGGCAGGAGCTTCAATGTTCGAAAACTTTAATCCCCGCTACTATCTCGGATTTATGGAAGGTCTGTCTGTAAGGGTCAAAGACTTCATGGATAAGGACTTCATGGAAAGACTGATGGCTGATGCTGACGGGGATCTTAAGGTTGGTAACTGGTATGTCGCCTCCGTCGAATCTTTTGACAAGATAAGAGAAGACTACAACCGCAACGCAAAGGCCGAGACTCGCAACACAGTAGTCTGTGCCCTCTTTCTCCTTCTCAATATTTTCCTCGGCATACTCGGCACTTTCTGGTTCCGTACACAGCAGCGAAATCGTGAGATTGCTCTACGAATGGTAAGCGGCGCTACAAAGATCGACATCTTCCGACGAATAGTAGGAGAAGGAGAAATACTTCTATTACTCGTTACTCCCATTGCTATAGTAATAGATTTTCTCCTGACCCACTACGAGTTCACCTCGTGGTATGACGGCTATTTCGAGCCGGTGCACTTCTGTGTGAGTGTGCTCGTCGCCTGGATTTTGATGGCACTTATGATCGCGATCGGCATATATTTCCCTGCCCGACGTGCCATGACTATTTCACCGGCTGTCGCCATGAAGACAGACTGATGTAATTGAGAATTGGGAATTGAGAATTTAATTTCTGACTTGTCTGAGTTATCCGACTTGTCTGACAAACTAAATTTATGATAAATATTAAGTATATTGGGATCGCCGCGGCAGCCCTTGTCTCGCTCCTTGTGACGGGGCTGCCCACTCGGGCAAGGACAATAACGCTCGACGAGGCTGTGCTCACCGCACGCGCAAATAGCGTGGACGCGGCAGTGGCACTCAACCAACTCCGTACAAGCTACTGGAGCTATCGCACCTATCGCGCTGACTTGCTTCCGGAAGTGAATTTCAACGCTACCGTCCCATCCTACCGCAAAAGCTATAGTGCTTATCAACTTGATGATGGAAGCTACACTTTCGTAAGAAACAATTATATGCAGATGAACGGAGAAATTTCCGTAAAGCAAAATATTTGGTTCACCGGCGGTAGCCTTTCACTCAATACTTCACTCGACTGGCTCCGTCAGCTCGATCACGGCGCCACCAACCGATTTATGTCGGTACCTGTTGCTCTTACGCTCAACCAACCGATTTTTGGAGTAAACCACGTGAAATGGAACCGACGCATCGAACCAATCCGCTATGAGGAAGCCAAAGCTGATTTTATCAGTGCTTCCGAACAAGTAGCTTTAAATGCAGTTGGCTATTTCTTCGACCTGCTGATGGCTAAAGAAAATCTTGGGATTGCACAACAAAACTACGACAACTCAAAGAAACTGCATGAAGTGGCGATCGTAAAGCGTGAGATGGGGCAAATTAGCCGTAATGATCTGCTGCAGCTTGAACTAAACCTTCTAAATGCGGAGTCTTCCCTAACCGACCGCGAAAGCAACTACCGGGCTGCCATGTTTGCTCTAAAATCGTTTCTGGATATTGAAGATGACGAGGATCTGGAACCTGCAGTGCCCGACGAAGTCCCAGCAGGTGAACTTGTCTACTCCGACGTGCTTGACAAAGCGCTTGCCAACAATTCATTCTCTAAAGAAATACGTCGTCGCCAACTCGAAGCTGATTATGAAGTGGCGAAAGCTAAAGGCAATATGCGTCAAATCAACCTCTTTGCTCAAGTTGGTTTCACAGGGACTGCCGATAATACCGGAGATGCCTATAGCCGACTTAAAGACAATCAAATAGTGGAGTTGGGCTTTTCTATCCCACTAATAGATTGGGGAAAAAGAAAAGGAAAAGTGAAAGTGGCAGAAAACAACCGTAACGTAGTTGAGAGCCGTATCCGGAAGGAGCAGATGGAATTCAATCAGGATATCTTCATCCTCGTAGAGCGATACAATAATCAGCGTCGTCAACTCGAGATCTCACAGCGTGCCGACACAATTGCAGCAGCACGCTACCACACAAATCTCGAAACATTTCTTGTAGGAAAAATCTCCACACTCGACCTCAATGACTCGCAACTGAGCAAAGATGAAAGCCGACAAGCAATGATCAACCAGATGTATCTCTATTGGCGCTACTACTATCAGATCCGAAGCCTCACCCTATGGGACTTCGCCGCCGGCACCGGCATTAACGCCGATATCGACCGAATAATCAAACAGCGACCGTAGTCACCATGACATTAGGGTTACTGACTTCAATCCAATCGTATATAATATCAAAAGAATCGGAGAGGCGCCAGGATTTTATGATTGATTACCGCGTCACGTTTTAGACCACATAAACGTCTTAATCTAAAAAGATATTGTTATATTAATTAACAGGAAGCATTCCTAAAAAACCAGCATTTATGAATATAAAGCAAATTTTTGTAGCTTTCATAGTAATCATAGCCGGATATTCCGTCGCTGAAGCAAGAATAATAGAAGGGCGAGTGCTCAATTCTGCGGATTCAACTGAAATATCAGGTGTAGACTGCCGAATCATAGCAGGAGGTCATACAATCCTAAGCACCTCAACCCAAACCGACGGCACATTCTCTTTAGACACAGACGTGCAGTCAGGAGCAAACCTCGAGATAGAAAAGGAAGGTTATTCTCCTGCCTATGTGACTCTCCCTGATGGGAAAAAGAGCATAGACATTGGCAACATATATCTTGAGAAAAGCATCGAGCTCAATGAAGTGACAGTGACAGCAAACTCTGTAATAAACTCCAACGGAAAGACGATTGTCTACCCATCTGTAGCAGAAGTCAAAGCATCTACCACAACTCTGAGCCTATTCCAAAAGTTACCTCTCCCGGGCCTTCTTCCGGATCCTATCAACCGCACAATGAGTGTCGATGGTGGGGCTCCAATGATCCTAATCAACGGAGTGCCATCGACTATGGCAGACGTGAATGCCCTACAACCTAAAGATATTGATAAAGTGGAATATTCCCGTATCACTCCTGCAAGATATGCAGACAAAGGGGTATCCGGCCTTTTGAGTATAACTCTAAAGAAGCGAAATGATGGCGGACAGGTCTACGCATGGGGACGCAGTGCCGTCAACACCACATTTATGGATGCACAGATAAGAGCATCCTACCATCAGGGGCCATCACAGTTCACACTCTCCTACTCTCCATCTTGGCGCAACTACCAGCACGTGTATGATGATTATACGGAAAGTTTCATCGGCGACGACTTCAGGGTAGAACTCGAAGCCCATGATCGGGCTCCTTTTTACTACCATATGCACGACATCCGGCTGAAATATGACTTAAGTCCTACAGACAAGACACTTTTTTCAGCCACTTTCAATATTAATCCCTTTGCGAACGCCTCCAAAGCATTTTCACAAAATGTTGACTCTACATTAGGAAAATACGAAAACAACAACGAAAGCAAAAGCAAGGAACTGTCCCCCTCTCTCGACCTCTTCCTGCGTCACGACTTCAACGACAAGAATTCGCTTGAAGCACAAATGGTGGGGACTCTCAGTTCAAACGACTACCGTCGCGACAACACCTACATATATCCGGACAGAGATACCGAATCCTATATAATGAACGTGGATAGCCGCAGGCGTTCGCTCATCACAGAGGTGAGCTACATTCACACTTTCAGTTCACTCACCTCTTTATCCGGAGGTGTGCAGAACACAATATCTCATAGCACCAACACATATCTTGATTCTGATTACAAACCGGTGTTAACAGAAAACAATAACTATGTCTACGCACGTTTAAGTCAGCGAATGGGACCTGTCTTCCTGAGCGTGTCATCAGGAGCAAAACTATTCTGGGTGAAAAACGATTTAATCCGTCGCCATTTCATCCGCAATCTTTCAACAGCACAATTATCTTGGAATATTGACACACACTGGAATCTCCAAGGATCGTTCCAATACGCACCTTCCATTCCTTCGCTGAGTGCCCTTACCGACTATCCGCAACAGACTACGCCTTATCTATTCTCCAACGGCAACCCTGATCTTAAAGTAGCCGAAGCATTCCGATATCGGATCCAAGGAAACTACAACATCAAGAAATTATCAGTATCATTGCAATCTGTTTATAATGACACTCACAACGCAGTTATCAACGACATCACGTATATAGGAGACCGACATTTTCTGTCACAGTCTGTCAATGCTAAGAAAGCTCTCGTATTTAACAATTCTCTTACTCTGCAATTGAGAAATATCCATGGGTTTGGTGCAAGTCTCTACGCCTCACTAAACTATTACAACTCAGCCGGAGAGGGATGGGAACATTCGTTGACGTCATTTTCCGGTAGTTTGAGCTTATGGTGGAATAAGGGACCTTTCACTATTTCCTATTGGAGGAACCTCCCGGGAAAATATCTGAGCGGGCATAGCGTTTATAAAGAGGAGAACGGAGATGCCCTTCAGCTTGACTACGCACCAAATAAACATTGGACTTTCGGTGCAAGCTGGATGTATATGTTTGAGAGGAAAGGCACGCAGTACCCCTCATGGAACTACTCTGAAGTCAACCCTTCTTACCGCGACAGATACATAAAGGACAATGCCAACATGATCGTTCTATCTGTCAGTTACTCAGCCGACTTCGGATCTATCTTCCGCACAGCCAAGCGAAACCTCAACAATACCGACAACTCCTCATCACTCCTCAAAATGTAAAATAATTGAGAATGTAGAATTGGGAATTGAGAATTATTTTGACTACGATGATTGAAATGTAATTCTTATCCATTGAAGTTGTTAACCTTCATTTAATAGTCCTTGATTTCCAATTCTCAATTCAAAATTTCAAATTATGATTTTAATCGTAGACGATGATAATTCCGTAAGAGTCTCCCTGAAACTGCTTCTTAAGCGCAACGGCTACGAAGTTGCCACAGCAGCAACTCCTGCTGAGGCAATAGCCTTCGTAAGAGGATCTCGTCCGGATCTCGTGATCATGGACATGAACTATAGCCGTACCACTTCAGGCGAAGAGGGGTTAACTCTTCTAAAACAAATAAAGGTGTTTCATCCCGATGTGCCTGTGATTTTGATTACAGCCTGGGGCAATATTCCGCTTGCCGTGGAAGGCATTCGTGCAGGTGGCTTTGACTTCATCACAAAGCCATGGGATAACTACACTCTTTTAGGACGAATAGAGACTGCTATTTCTCTATCATCGAAGGAAAAATCTTCGGCATCAGCCTCTTTCGATCGATCTGAAATAATCGGACGAGACCCCAAGCTGCTTTCGGTTCTCAACACAATAGAACGAGTGGCTTCCACTAATGCACCTGTACTTATCTTAGGCGAAAATGGCACAGGCAAGGAATTAATAGCAGAAGCCATTCATAAAAATTCCAACCGCCGCAATGGACCGCTGGTAAAAGTGAATTTAGGAGGCCTGTCTCAGTCGCTATTTGAAAGCGAAATGTTCGGATATAAAAAAGGTGCTTTCACAGGAGCTGTGACAGATCGGGAAGGAAGATTTGCGGCAGCCGAAAAAGGGACAATTTTCCTTGATGAAATCGGCGATCTTGACATCAATTCGCAAGTGAAACTTTTAAGGGTGCTTCAAGAACACACTTATGAGCCGTTGGGAGACACAAAAACACGCAGAGCTGATGTCAGAGTAGTGTGTGCAACAAATGCTGACCTCAATGATATGCTACGAAAAGGGACATTCCGTGAAGACCTCTACTACCGTATCAACCTCATCACCGTGACTCTTCCGCCATTACGTGAGCGTCGCGATGATATACCGCTCCTTGTAGACCGGATACTCCAGAAAGTATCAAAATCTGCAGGAAGGGATATGCCAAAAGTCACCACAGAAGCTCTGGAACTGCTCAAACAACAACTATGGCCCGGCAACATACGCCAACTTGCCAATATAGTAGAGCGTACGATGCTTGTGACTACTGGAGACATTCTTGATGCCAAAGATTTCCAAGCCCAAGGATTATCATCAAAAATTGAATCAACTCCTTATCCAGGAAGACTGAAATCAAAAGAAAAGATTGAGATAGAAAATGCCCTGACGGAGGCAGGGGGTAATCTTACTCGCGCTGCCGCATTACTTGGAATCACTCGCCAAACCCTCTACCGACGCATGGCCAAATATGATATAAAATGCGAATAAGCTTGATTTTCACAATAATTTTACTCCTAATTGTCGGGGCTGTGGTAGCACTGATGCTTCTTGAAGCAGGCAGTCTGACCTATACGATTGTATGGGGAGTCGCACTGCTGGGAGCTCTACTTCTTGTAGTGTTTTATCGCAATGTGATGCGTCCGCTACGCACCATCGCTAATGGTGTGGATTTGCTTAGGGCTCAGGATTTCTCCAGTCGACTTACACATGTAGGTCAAAGGGAAGCAGACCGAATAGTGGATATGTTCAACGGCATGATGGGTTCTCTTAAGCAAGAACGGCTTAAACTACGCGAGCAAAATCATTTCCTCGACCTTCTGATCGATGTCTCACCGATGGGCATTATCACACTTGATTCAAAAGGCAAGATTACAGGTTGCAATAAAGCTGCGGCAAAATTTGTGGACTTCGACATTTCAAAAGATATGCTCGGACTGACAGTCAAGGATCTTAACACACAGTTGGGAAAAGTTATTGGTTCCATTAAAGACCGGGAAGTGAAAGTGGTCAGACTCAACGACTCAATGGTGTACAGATGTTCGCGTCTCTCATTTATGGAAAGTGGCATATCTCATCCTTTCTATCTAATAGAAAAACTCACAGACGAGGTAATGAAAGCGGAAAGGAAATCATATGAGAAAGTTATCAGGATGATGGCTCATGAAGTAAATAACTCGCTTGCCGGAATCATCTCAGTGATGGAAACAGCCGAAGAAGAGGTAACAGACCCGGATCTTTCAGAAGCTATCTCTGCTTGCGAAAGCAGATGCAAGGATATGGGGGCATTCATCACCAAATTTGCGTCTGCTGTAAAGATTCCTGATCCTGTAAAGAAAAACATTGACCTCAAAGAATTGCTTAGAAGCAGAATGACTTTGTTTGAAAGTATCTGTTCGGCAACCGGATCGACTCTTACGATATCTTTACCCGATAAAGAGACACCTGTATTTATAGACCCCGTCTTAATAGAGCAGGTAGTCACTAATATTGTCAAGAATGCTGCAGAGAGTGCCGGACAAGGAGGAAGTGTGGAAATCAGCATAGAAGGTCCCGGCACCAAATTGGTAGTGACCGACAACGGGCCCGGCATAAGTCCCGAGGCTGCGGATATGCTTTTCACTCCATTTTTCACCACAAAGGAATCAGGTCATGGACTTGGATTACTTCTCGTCAGCGAAGTGCTTAATGCTCATGGTTGTAGATTCTCTCTTGAAACGTGTCCCGACTCCTTAACACGTTTCTCAATCAAATTTTAACTATGAATTATTATAACTAAAAAGAGTGACCAAACTCTCTTTAAAAACTTATCTTACATACTATATTATTATTTCCCCAATAATTTTTTCAACACTTCATAATTTGCCAGATAAAGTGCATGAAGCGACTTGGGCAAACGTGGTCCGAGTATCATCGCCCCAATTGTCATTCCTATCAAAATCTTAATTTCCACTCCATGATTTGGTCCGATAAAGGCAGCGACAAGCCCAACCATGCTCATGAATGCGACACACACGATCAAACCCATCAATGCTTTTAAATATCCCACTATACTCATAAATTTTTCCGTTACAACGATTTCTTATATATCTATACTAACGAACTTTATCTA
>CAMWQF010000084.1 GCA_947176285.1 uncultured Porphyromonadaceae bacterium | reverse complement strand
CGTTTTGCTCTCCCCCACAGCCGCGTGATGATCCATCAGCCGATGGGTGGCATCCAAGGTCAGGCTTCCGATATCGAGATTACTGCACGTGAAATCCTCAAACTCAAGGATGAACTCTACCGCATCATTTCCGAGCACAGCGGCATGAGCCTCGAGAAAGTTGCAGCCGACAGCGACCGCGACTACTGGATGATTGCTTCCGAAGCAAAGGAATATGGCATGATCGACCGCATTCTCATCAACGAAAAGAAGAAATAATCTGTCAGACCATGGCTAAGAAGACACAGGAATCCGGACTGCAGTGTGCGATGTGCGGAGTTTTCGACTCTGACGCTAATCCGGTTGTGGATATAATGCCCGGACTTGCTCTTTGCTCTGATTGCGTTGAATACATTGAGACAACAGCCCAGGCCGGACTTGCACAGCGAAAATCAGACCATCCTAAGAAGCAAGCGAAGAATTCTATTCCAAAACC
Source organism: uncultured Porphyromonadaceae bacterium (assembly GCA_947176285.1). Classification (GTDB taxonomy): domain Bacteria; phylum Bacteroidota; class Bacteroidia; order Bacteroidales; family Muribaculaceae; genus Lepagella. Next base: position 9,377 of record CAMWQF010000084.1, on the reverse strand, counting down.
AAAGGAAATCAAAGAATTCCTTGATCAGTATATTATCGGTCAAGATGAAGCAAAAAAGTATATGGCAGTAGCCGTATACAATCACTACAAACGCATCCAACGCCTCGACGAGGGGAAGCAGGATGCTGAGGATGTGGATATTGAGAAGTCGAATGTGATTCTCGTCGGACCTACAGGCACAGGCAAGACTCTGCTTGCCAAGACAATTGCAAAACTTCTCGATGTGCCTTTCACCATTGTGGATGCAACTGTGTTGACAGAGGCAGGATATGTAGGTGAAGACATCGAGTCGCTGCTCACCCGTCTGCTTCAGGCTTGTGACTACGATGTGGAGAAAGCAGAACGAGGCATCGTATTCATCGACGAGATCGACAAGATTGCCCGCAAGAGCGACAACCCTTCAATCACCCGCGACGTGAGTGGCGAAGGAGTGCAGCAAGGCTTGCTCAAACTTCTTGAGGGTTCCACAGTGCTCGTTCCGCCAAACGGCGGGCGCAAGCATCCGGAGCAAAAGATGATACCGGTGGATACGAAAAATATCCTTTTCGTATGCGGAGGAGCATTCGATGGAATTGAGCGTAAGATTGCAGCCCGACTAAACACCCACACTGTAGGCTACGGACAGAACAGTAGCGATGCTAAAAAGAAACGTGAGAATCTGATGCGATATGTTATGCCTCAAGACCTAAAGTCATTTGGTCTGATCCCTGAGATCATCGGACGACTCCCGGTGTTGACAGCCCTTGACCCATTGGATCGCGAGGCATTGCGTAGGATTCTTGTAGAACCGAAAAACGCCATCATCCGTCAGTATAAGAAACTGTTTGAGATGGACGGAGTGGAACTTGAGTTTACAGACGATGCTCTTGACACTATAGTCGACAAGGCTATTGAATATAAACTTGGAGCTCGCGGTTTGCGTAGCATTGTTGAGACTGTAATGGTAGATGCAATGTTTGAAGTGCCATCGTCAAAGAAAAAGAAATTCGAAGTCACAGCTCAGTATGTGCTTGACAAGCTTGCCCAGAATCCTGGTCTAAACCAAGCCGACTAATTAAGGAGCAGACAGTTTCCAGGCTGCCTGACCTATCCGACTACAAGGCATACGTCTCACATCGTATGCCTTTTTTATTTTTATAAGTATTTAAATAATTTGAGAGATATTGTAGATTTTCTGATTTTTTTCGTTAATTTTGCAATATGAAACAAGAGGGTTGAAGGAGAGCCATCTGACAATCGTTATAAAATAATGACTTAATAATTTATGAATGCAGATAGCGAGCAAATACAATTTGATACATCGATAACAGTGGATCAGGATCAGCCTTTGACACCCACCGGCATCTATGAGTCCATAAGTAATTGGCTTGGTAATGAGAATGTTTCAAAACAAAGGGTTCTAGACAAAAGCGTTATCGTCTACCAGCATAATAATAAAAAAATCATTTTGCTCCCTAAGTGCATTACGTATCTTGGCAATCCGCATCCTATTTTCAAAAAACGCGTTCAATTGCCGGAATGGTATCAAGATTTTTGTAATTCCATCGATAGCAATCACCTTGATTATGATGTGCGTTTTATAGGAGTCTATCATTATAATGGCAACATAATATTTGTAGATTTTATTAAGGACACCTATATGCAGCACGGGCTGCATAACTCATCCGCTCATGTTTATATAAATGATTTGTTTCAAGCAATGACCTACGGAGTATTCCGCAAAGAAGATAAATTTGGGAATACAATAGTAGCCATACGAAATGATAAGTTGAAAGAGTATCTTGATAATTCATTGAAGTCTGAAAATACTCTCTTTGATTTATTCCGTCAATTCAATTGTGGATATCCTTTTGGACAATGGCTTTATGCTTTCGACATTATCAAGAAAATGCATGAAGGCAATTGGCCGCAGTGGCGGCAAGCAGAATGGGCGGGATGGTTCTTGGAATTTGAATTTGACAAATTTACTCGCGAACAGAATATTCAAAATCAGATGCGTTATGTTGGCAGTTCCAACAAGCGCGTTGGTGATTTGGATTTCGATATTCGATTTGAAGAATTTGATTTCTACGGCGATTTGAAAGCCAGTGACATAACAAAGACAGAGACCCCGGGCAATGATCAAGAAAGCCTGGTAGAATGTATCTACAAATACAATAAGTTCTGGTATGTGATATACGAACATGAGACTATAAAGGATTCTGAATGTGGATATGAAGCTACTGTCGCACGCAATCGTTATATCAAAAGCGTTGATCCGGCATACGATAAAGATGAGATGTCTTATCATTCACGAATGAAACACAGCGTCCGGTTTCTGAAAATGACCATTATTGAACTTAACAGAGTAAATTTTCGAGATGCACTGAAAACCTTTAATCAAGGGAAACAACCGGATGGGAGTGCCAGAGCGCCTAAATTCAATATCGACAAGAAAACTTTAGAGAATGACAATTATGTTGTTTTCCGCTATTCTTATAAATAACAGAAGATGAAACCCTTCAAATTTATCGATCTCTTCTGTGGTATCGGCGGTTTTCATCAAGCAATGGAAGCTTTAGGGGGAAAATGTGTATTTGCCAGCGATATTGATGCAGATTGCCGGAAGACATATGAGGCAAATTATGGAATTCAGCCTGCAGGAGATATCACCAAAATTGCAGCTGAAGATATTCCTGCACACGATGTTTTGTGTGCCGGTTTTCCTTGTCAAGCGTTCTCCAAAGCCGGGAAAAGACTCGGTTTTGAAGATGAAACAAAGGGCACACTGTTCTTCGACATATGTCGTATATTGGAGTATCATAAGCCAAAGTATGCGCTGCTTGAGAATGTTCGAAATCTAGCCAGCCACGACAAAGGCAATACATGGAGAGTCATACATGATAAACTTGACGAATTGGGCTATAGCCTTCTCCCTGAGCCTGTGATCTTTAGCCCTCACTATATTGGGGTGCCGCAACATAGAGAGAGAGTATACATAATGTGTGTTCGCAAGGATATCGGGAAAATCAAGCCGTTCGTGTTCGACAAGAATAAAATCCCCGCTTGTTCAATAGAAGATATACTTCAAGACGATAGCGAAATTCCAAATATTAAGGATTATCGCATTCCCGAAGATTTGGAGAGACTTATTGATTTGTGGAATGAATTCATTCAGAATATCAAAGTCTCAAAACTTCCCGGTTTCCCTATTTGGTCAGAACGGCTTTGCGATCTAGATTCCAGTGAGGATCTGAGCCAGTATCCTGACTGGAAACAAAAATTTATTTTGAAAAACAATGAATTGTTTGTAGAAAATAGAGAGTTCATAACCGACTGGTTGCAACGCGCTCGCCAAAATCCATTGTTCTTTGGAGCAAAAGCAAAACTGGAATGGCAAGCAGGACAGACAAAAGATCCAAACATCTGGAACCAGATATTCCAACTTCGTCCATCCGGAATACGAGTGAAAGTCAATACCTATTTCCCGGCTCTCGTAGCTATTGTTCAGACCTCAATTGTTGGTTCGCGCCGACGATTTCTAACACCGAGAGAATGTGCAAGATTGCAGAGTTTTCCTGAGAATTTTAAGCCCGATGTAAAGCAGCCTCAAGCCTACAAGCAATTCGGAAATGCTGTCAACGTAAGTTTGGTAAAATTCTTTGCTCAGCATATGTTTGGAGAGAAACCTGCGATATATTCCGACCTCATCAAGAATAAGATAAATTATGAAAATTCAAGGTGAGCCACACAATTTTCCAATAAATAATACGTTAAAGAAAGAGTGAAGCATCAGTGCTTCCCTCTTTTTTGATTTTTACCATAATGGTTTTATCATATTGAAATTAAAATGAATAGAAAGCATATCGCTGCAATAGCCCTTGTCACTGCAAGCGCAATTGGCGCTTTGGCTAAGGATGAAGTGATCATGACGGTCAATGGTGTGGACGTTCCACGCTCAGAATTCGAATACCTCTACCACAAGAACCAGCAACAACAGGTAGATTCTCAGAGTCTGGAGGAATACGCTGAAATGTTTAAGATCTACAAACTTAAGGTGGCTGATGCCCTATCGCAGAAACTTGACACCATGTCATCTTTCCAAAATGAAATGGCGCAGTACAAAAGCGACCTTGCAGTTCCATATATGACAGACTCCCTATTCCTCAACTCTCTTGTCAAAGAAGCCTACGACATGAGCCGTGAGGAAGCAGAGGCTTTCCACATCATGCTTGCTAAAAGTCCTAATGATATGGAAATGACGGCAGCTCGCAATCAAGCAGATTCCATTCTCAACGTACTCAAAAACGGAGGCGATTTTGCTGAACTTGCAGCCAAATATTCAGTAGACCGTGCAAGCAGCAATGTAGGAGGAAGAATGGGATACATCGTATCCGGAAGATTCCCTTACGCATTTGAGAAAGCCGCTTTCACTCTTAAACCGGGAGAATACTCAGAGATAGTAGAATCTCCACAAGGATTCCACATACTAAAAGGGGGGCAGAAACGTCCGGCTCGTGGCACTGTTCTCGTAGAGCACATCATGAAGATGGTGCCTCCTACTGCAACTGCCGAACAACAAGCAGCAGCCAAAGCAAGCATTGACAGCATTTACAATGCAGTAGTTGCAAATCCTGAAAAATTTGAGGATCTCGCACGTGAACTTAGCGACGATAAGGGATCCGGCAGACAAGGCGGCAAACTCAGTTGGTTTGGCGCGGGAATGATGGTAGAGCCTTTCGACTCCGCTTCATTTGCAATTCAAGTCAATGAGATTTCAAAGCCGGTCAGAAGCCAATATGGCTGGCATGTGATCCGTAAGCTTGATGCCAAAGGTCCGGCAAAACTTGAAGAAATGAAGCCGATGCTGCTCAAGAGAATTGCCAACCCTCAAGATGAGAGATATGACCTTGTGGAGAAAAACCTCATCAATAATCTCCGTAAGAAACACAAAAAGTTGCTTCAAAAACAATATCTTGACGATGCAGCTCTTAAAGAGGTGGAATACGAATGGCTTTATGCCAACGAGCCTGATTACAGAAATCTTCTGAACGAATATCGCGAGGGGTCGCTCCTTTATGAGGCAAGCTTGCGTGAAGTTTGGGATAAAGCCGCAAAAGATAACGACGGACTCAATAATTATTTCAACGCTCATCGCGGTGACTATACTTGGACAAAACCTCACGTAAAAGGCATTTTGGTTCAAGCAGCCAACGATTCTATTGCAGATGCTGTAAGAGAAACTCTTAAGGGAGTCAACAGTGACGATGATTTTAAAGCTGCACGCAAGCAGTTTGTAGGCAAAGCCTCTATGGACCGCATCCTTATGGAGCAAGGACAGAATGCAATGGTTGACAATATAATGTTTGGAGGTGATCCAGTGACCCCAAGCAATAAGAAATATACCGTTTATTTCCTTTACGACCCCACGATGCTTACTGCTCCTGAAACTATGACCGACGTCAAGAGTCTCGTGACAAGCGACTATCAAAATCAGCTTGAGACCGATTGGGTGGAGAAACTCAAGGCCCGCTATCCGGTGAAAGTCAATGAAAAAGTCTTGAAGAAAGTAAAATAAAACTCAACTGATTAATACGTAATATCATTGAAACCCCGGGATATTCTCGGGGTTTCTTTATAAAATGTTGCACACATGCATTTTTTTTTGTAATTTTGCTTGATGATGAGAAAAAGTGTTTATATAATTCTGTGCAGCATAGGAATCGCTGTCGGATGCGGACGAGGAAGCGCTTCGTCAGCCACCGACGATGACATCGTGGCACAATACCGCGATTCCGTTCTTCTAATGCCGGATATAGTGAAGCAACTTCCATCCGACATTTCACAAGAAGATAGTGCAGTTCTCATCAAAAAAATTATCGACCAATGGATTGAGGGGTTCCTGATAGAGGATCTTGCCGCAAACCAAATCGATGACATGGATAGAATTAATGCTCTCACCGAGATGTATCGAAGAAGCCTCATCGCTGACTCTTATCGCCGAAAAATGAGACAAAATGGCGTGCAACCGGTTGATATGGACCACGCGAAGAAATACTTCAAGACTCACCTTAATGAGTTTAAGTTGGAACGTCCGATCGTAAAAGGCCTTTACATACGACTCCCGGCTAATTCCAAGCATCTCGATGACATAAGAAACTGGATGAAAACTGCTGATCCGGAATCGTATGACGAACTTGAGAACACAGGCCGACGCGAAGCATCAGGATTCAGTTATTTTGCCGACCGATGGGTTGACTTCGATGTCATTGCAGGGGATATTCCTCATAAGTTTGGAGATGCAGATAAGTTTGTAGAAGAGACAGCAGACTTCGAAACAGAACTAAACGGAACTATATATATCCTCCATCTGACCGACTTCAGAAAAAGTGGAGACACTATGCCTGAGGAATATGCTATCCCGCTTATTGAAGACAGGATGTCTACTCAAAACTTGGCAGCCTACGAAGCAGGACTTATTAAGGCTCTTCGAAAAACAGCCATTGAAAAGAATATTTTAAAAGAAGGAATTTACTTCAAAGAAAACAAATGAAAAAGATAACGACCATAGGACTTACAGGCTTAGCAGCAATATCTATCGCAATGCTGGCAGATGCTTCTACAAAGGAGGGTCCGAAAAAAAATGTAATTGATGAAGTAGCTTGGATCGTTGGCGACAACGCAATCTACAAATCTGAAATAGAAGACGAATATGCTCAGATGCGAGGTCAAGGTCTCAGCCCTGGCGGAGACCCTTACTGCGTGATACCGGAAAACCTTGCTGTTGAGAAACTTTATCTCCATCAGGCAAAACTTGACACCATCGAGGCACCCGTCAGCCAACTTTCCAGCCGTGTGGATATGCAGATGAATTATTTCATCAATGGACTCGGAAGCAAGGAAAAGGTGGAGGAATATTTCCGCAAGCCATGGAATGCCCTAAGAGAAGAAATCCTTGAGAAGATGAAGACAAGCTTCATCATGGAGAAGGTGCAAAGTGATCTCACTAAAAACGTGAAGGCCACTCCAAATGATGTGAAAAAATATTATGCTAAACTTCCTGAAGACAGTATTCCATACGTTCCTATGCAGGTTGAGGTGCAACTAATCCAGATCAATCCTATCATTCCCAAACAAGAAATTGAGGATGTAAAAGCCAGGCTTCGTGATTACACCGAACGTGTGAACTCCGGAGAAACTCCATTTTCCACGCTCGCCATCATGTATAGCCAAGATCCGGCATCTGCAATAAAGGGAGGAGAACTTGGATATGCCAACCGCTCCACCTACGTGCCGGAATTTGCCAATGTCGCTTTCAATTTGAACGATCCCAAGAAAGTGAGCCGTATCGTAGAGACAGAATATGGCTACCATATCATTCAGCTAATCGACAGGAAGGGAGAACAAGTAAATGTTCGCCATATCCTTCTACGTCCTCACGTCAGTGACAAAGATCTGCGCGATGCCACCATGCGCCTTGATTCCATCAGAAAGGAAATTGCAGCAGGAACAGTCTCTTTCGAAGAGTGTGCGCTTGTGCTAAGTCAGGATAAAGATTCTCACAACAACAAAGGGTTTATGATCAACAACAACGAAATGAGCGATCGGTTTGGAACCACTCGTTTTGAGATGCAAGATCTCCCTGCTGAGATAGCACAGAAAATCGAGCACATGCAACCCGGAGAGATGAGCCAGCCATTTGTGATGAACAATAATAAGAATAAGGAAGTGGCTGTCATCGTTAAGCTTAATGAGAGAATCCCCGGACACAAGGCTAATCTCTCAGAAGACTACAACATGTTGAAAAATATGTACGAGAACCATGCCCGCCAGAAAATCATCAAAGACTGGGTGGAGCAGAAGATTAAAGACACATATGTGCATATATCCGACGGGTGGAACAACTGCGAGTTCCGCTACGAAGGATGGGAGAAAGAGAAATAAATGACCCGTTATCAAAAAGGCTTTTTAACCGTCATTGGAATTATATCGCTGATGTTCCTCGGCGATATAGCCTTTTGTGCATATGCACAGAATACCAAAAGAAAAGCTGCCCAAAAGAAAGAAGAAACATATACCCGGCCTGCTCCAACAAAGCCTATCAGGCCTGTAATTCCTTCAGAGAATCGATATCAAAGCGATAAGGTGTTTCTTGAATATGCAGATAGCCTCTACAAGCTGCAGCCTGCCTGGAACGACACTACTGAAAAACAAATCGTTTCCGGAAATGTAAAATTCCGACAGGGTTCTCTTTGGATGTTTTGTGATTCTGCATATTATTATCCGGAAATCAATTCGCTTGATGCTTTCGGCCATATAAGGATGGAGCAAGGCGATACTCTTTTCGTATATGCTGACCAACTTTTCTATAATGGAGATGCTAAACTTGCAAAACTCACTAATGGTCCCAGCGAACCCAAGGTAAGATTGAAAGACCCTACAGGTGAACTCCTGACTGATACTCTCGATTATGATGTAGACCTTGAAATAGGATTCTATGGATGCGGTGGTCTACTTAGAGATGATGTCAATACTCTGACTTCAACATATGGCCAATACAACAGCCGGACAAAAGATGCAGAATTCTTTTATGACGTAGAGCTTATCAACCATCAAGATAATTTCTCTCTGCTTAGCGATACCCTTTACTACAATACCGCTACTCATATGGCGCGCATTGATAGTCCAACTGACATATATGGACCAAACGACACTATCTTCACCACAAAGGGATGGTATAACACTCAGTTGGGCAATCTTGAAATGCTCCATCGTTCTACAATTATACATAAAGATTCTTTAGGACGTGCCACTGTGCTTGAAGGGGACTCCATCGTATATGATAATCATACGCGAATCAGTCGCGCATATCAATACAGGGATATCACCAAACTTGGGCAACCCACAGTCATTACCGACACTGCGAGCAAAATAATATTGATAAGCGGATTCGGTATGTATAATGACTCCACTAAGGAAGCGTTTGCTACTGAATACCCCCTTTTAAAGGAATATTCCCGACCAGACACCCTTTTCTTGAGAGCTGACACTATCTTCACCTATATATTACAAGATACTATTTGGGAACCTAAATTCTATCCGTCAAAATTCGTAAAAGCCCCTTTTGATGTTGAAAAATATCAATATCTTGAATGGCCAATCTTAGATGAGGAGTTGCTTGCACCAATCTCAAAAGAGGAGATGAAAGGGCTTCTAAAGACAATGCTTGCTATCATCAAAGAAGATCACAGTCCGAAAGTTCCTGAGAAAAACCTTGAGAACACCGAGATTACTGATAGCATCGACAATTCCGATAACTCCGAGCAATCCGACGAATCCGAGCAATCCGAGCAATCCGAGCAATCCGAGCAATCCGAGCAATCCGAGCAATCCGAGCA
>CAMWQF010000083.1 GCA_947176285.1 uncultured Porphyromonadaceae bacterium | reverse complement strand
CTTTTGATCCTCATCCAAAGGGGGCAGGGCATCTTCGTATTTCTTCTTTCTTCCCTCCATTCTAAGTTTTTCCCAATTCCAATCCTAATGTCACAAAACCAAAAACGGAGGATAATTATCGCCCCGGTCTAATGTCAGATTAGGATTCTGTTCATAACGGGTAATCCTCGAAACTCTTTGCCTTACGTCGGAATGTATGATATCCATAGGTATTACAGTTGGTCCGGGAACTCTTTCAATAGCAAGTTCCGCCAGATCCAGCAGATTCCTGCTGTACAGTCCTCCCTTTGATGTGTCATTGGCACATTCACCCAAGGAGACAGCCGAGGCAAAAGCCTTCTCACGGCCGTGCATGCGTTCTATAAACATGTTGTACCTGTCTCTCATGGTGTTTCTAGAATCACGTATTCTTCCTCCGGCACTGAAAGTCCTGATGCTTTCTGTCAATGACTTGGACAATGGCTCGTCAAGATATCCTTGGCAACTGTCGGCAATCATCAGCATCTTCTGGTTGGGAAGCCAAGTCTTGATTGTTGAGAGGGCTACTTCAGATCCGGGGCTTAACTCGAAATATATTTCACCTCTTCTTTCTGCATATCCATGGCCGGCAAAGACAATCAGGGCATAATCAAGCCTATCCAATCTTCGCGACCAAAGTGTATTAAGCAATCCTTCGGCTGTCCATCCATAATTTTGGGTGTCTATTTCATCATCCTCCCAGGCACCTCCGAAATCGCTGCGGAAAAATGCCTCGTATCTTTCTATGTCTTTGCTTACTCCTGGAAGATAAGAAGAGGTATTCCTCACTCCTTCATTCCCTATCAATATCAAGCAGCGTTTCATATTTTTAATTTCAGATTGTGCCAAGGCGGAAGCCAAAGCGCCGATACTGAGCCTCCGGCTCAAATACTGCGCGACGCGCTAATACTTTATTATCCCCTGATTCCTAGACACCTAGAAACCCTGACCCCTCGAAATCTCCCCCTTTAGGGGGAAGGGGGGCTATGTGCTTAGTGCTTAGTGCAGCGGAGATTGGTTTCTATGCGGTCGAGGTCGAGGTAGGGGGAGAGGGAGAGGCGGTGGGTGTCGAGGAGGATGAGGAGCTCCTGCTTTTCGGATGCGGAGGTGACGGATGCACGGGGACTCTCGAAGGGGAGGAGGTAGGAGAGGGCTTTGTCGATGAGTCGGAGGGTGCGGGAGGAGGGGCGGCGCAGGCTGCGCGTGAGTTGGAGAGTCAGTTCTTCGACTTTCGACAGTTTTTTGTCTATCTGGTTGACAGTCATATGTGCAGATGGTGAACGGGGAGATGAGGGGTGGATATGGTTATTCTTCCCTCGGTGGGCTACTCTATAGAAAGAGAGAGTCTCTGAAGGATGAATGTTTGAAAATTCCTGAGTGTCAGTGCTTTGGGAAATTTCATAATATGCTTTGGTGGCACTCTCTTCCGAAGAGAGTGCCACCAATCGCATAAATGATTGATTAATAAGGATAAATAATAAGTCTTTTATGGTATTTTTATGATGAAAATTCGCAATAGTGCCACAACAGGAACAGCCCAAATCTAAAAAACTTTATAATTTTTTACATTCAAACTATTGTATATTCAGTTATTTTCGTTAACTTTGCAAAACAAATGGCACTCTCTTCGGAAGAGAGTGCCATTTGTATGACTAAAATTGTTACGCGAAGGATACCTGATATATTTTTGAAAGTGCTACCCCTCCGGGGTAGGGTTGGGAGGAAGTTGTCTATTCCCCGAGCTGCCGCTCGGGGTTAACAAGATTAGTTGCCCTCCGGGCAATGTGGGCTCTTTACTTTGTTTGACTTAGGGTGAGAGTTACTATATGACTGTGTGGGACGCATGCGGAGCATGCTTCCTACTTTGTTTAATTCGGAGGCTAAAGTTATGATTGTATGTTTAAGTATTTGACCAAATTAAAAGTATAATATCATAAATGTATTATCAGCTGGTTTTCAGAGTCTGACAATTATGCATTATGAATTATTTTGAGCGGGTCATGTCAGCGAGGGCGGGCATCTTGAAGGCTCGCCATGCGAGGATGAGGGATACAAATGTCACTGCCACGAATGCTATTGCTGTGGAATGGAACATATCGCCGAGACCGACGAGAGGCGACACTACAGCAGCGAAGATGTACTTGACTACACTCAAGATTGCTGATGCAGTGCCAGCTTCATCTCTTCCCACTTCCATTGAGAGTGTGTTGGCACTCGAGAAGATCATTCCTGAGAATAGAAGCATTGGTATGGCGAAGATCTCATATAGGAAAAATGGACATTTAAACCACATTACTACTGCTTCTGCCACTGCAAATACAAACATGCCGATGCATCCAACCACCATGGCTTGCTTCATGACCTTGAACCGAGGTGCCAAATATGATCCTATGCCCATTGCGATGGCATTTGCACCGAATATGAGTCCAAATTGGGTGGCGCTGAAACCGTAGTGTGTCTGTATGATGAAGGGGGCAGATGAAATATAGGCATAAAGCAGACCGATTGCCACAGCCTTGACGGTGACGTAGATCATGAATCTACCGTTGAGGAAAAGTGACTTATATGCTTTAATATAACCACTGAAACTTGTTGTTTTCAGACGGCGTGCCGGAGGAAGAGTCTCTGTGTAGTGTGTGGTCCAGAATGTCATCACTATTCCGATTGCAAGAAGAACTATGAAAATTCCTTTCCAGCCTACGCTGTCAGCCATAAATCCTCCTACTACCGGACCAAGTGCCGGGGCTATGCCATTGATGGCTCCGACTATAGCCATAAGTTTTGCAAGTTGGCGACCCATGTAGACGTCTGCCGGAATTGATGTGGAGAGCACCATCGCACCGCCTGCTCCGAGACCTTGAAATAGACGGCATCCTATAAAGAATGTTATGTTTTTAGAGAGAAGGGAAAGTCCGGTGGCAATGACGAATATTATGAGAGATATGATGAGGACAGGTTTTCTGCCATATCGGTCGCTTGAAGATCCCCACAGCACAGATCCGATGCCCATTCCTATCATCGCCATAGAAATGCCCATCTGAGTCATGGAAGGAGTGGTGTGAAACTCCCTCATCATCGATGGGATTGTAGGAAGATACATGTCGTTGACAAGCGATGAGAACGCTCCTATGAGGGCTATGAATGCAACGAATAGAGCGTAGTTTTTAGGAGCATGCGAGAGAGCCGGAGTCATTTTCCCGGAAGTGGAATCAGTAGCCATATCAATAGTGTTTTCAAAGTAATAAACTATATTTTTAACAACTCATCCCGCACTTAAGTTTAAAGTGCGGGATGAAGCGTTTTTTTTTGAATTGTCTTATTCCACGTAGTCGATTTTCACTACTATCACGCGGATGTCTTGGTCGTCGGTGTCGTTGTTTATTTTGGCTATGTGCCAGTCTTCGGGGAAGAAGAGGAAGAATTTGTCGGGGGTGGAGTCGTAGAATTTGGCTTTGTCTACGTCGTAGTCGTAATGGATCACGTCAGGGCGATATTCGCAATTTGGAGTGGAGGTTTCGTGGTCGATGATGCCGAAACGTTCTATTCCTTTTACGGCATATTGGAAGTCGATTTTCTGCCGGTGGCTTTCAGTGCTTCTCTTTTCGAGCGGACCATTCTTGCTGTCTTCTACGCGAACAACCAATGTTGTGCCTTCTATGGGATGTTTGCCGGCTGGGATTGCGAGGAGATCGGTTTCTTCAAGCCATTTAAACATGGCGTCCCACTGCTCTTTGTTTTTTGAATACTGTTCGTAGAAGTCGATTGGGTTCACAGTCTCGTGCGGGTCTGCTTTTTCGAAACCGTTTCTCCAAGCTCCGGATTCCATCCAGCCGGTGGCAAGTTCTACTTTTGTTTGGTCGTCACACTGGCGGGTGTATATGCCGTCTGCCAATGCCGTAATGGGAGAAGCAACCAAAAGGAAAGATAGGAATAAAGTCTTGAGTTTCATATTGATGGTTAAAGTGTTATTAGGTTGTGGATGCAAAATTAATCAAAATAAATCAAATCTCCAATTATCAAAGAAAAATAAAGGATTAGTAGGATGGCAAGAAAATAGGACGCACTTCACTGTGCGTCCCTATAGGTTTGATTTATGTTTTTTATCCTTCGGTGTGGAAGTTAGTGAATTTGCCGATTTCTTGAGAAGGGATTTCGGCTTCGGCGGAGCGGATGGCTTTTATGAGAAATGCCATGTTGCGTCCAAGGTTGCGCATGGTCTGTAGTCCTTCGAGGTCAGCCTCAACATCCTCTGCCGTAAAACCATGCACCTCGTTCCAGTATGTGCTGGAGACTATTGGCATTGAGCAGATGGTGAAGTATTTGTTGATTTCATCGAATGCCGATGTAGATCCTGCGCGGCGTGAAGATACTACTGCAGCGCCAACTTTCATGGCTTTGCTGAATACGCCTGATGTGCTATAGAAAAGGCGATCAAGGAAGGCGAGAAGTTGACCATTTGCTCCGGCATAATATACCGGACTGCCTACAAGAACGCCATCGGCTTCTGCGAATTTTGGGGCTGTCTCATTCACAGCATCGTTGAATACACAGCGGCCGTTTTGACGGCAGAACCCACAGCCTATGCAACCGCGTATGTCTTTGGTGCCGATATTGACACGTTCAGTCTCTACTCCACAGGCATGGAGGGTTTCTTCTACTTCGCGCAGGGCGCGGTCGGTGCAGCCTTTAGGATGAGGACTACCGTTGATTACGAGTACTTTCATTGTTTTGGTTTAGGGGTTTAGATGTTTAAGGGTTTAGAGGGCTTGGAGAGGATAAGGTGTTAAAAAATCTAAGAACATAACACCGGAATGTTTGGGATGGTTTAAAAAATCAGGTGCGGCTTTGGGCTATATTCCCGAAATGGAGGAATGTCAGACGCGGAATGTGGCGACTGGTATCAGGTTCTGAACTATGAATTCTAATTAAGTGTTAGGAAGGTATGAATGGAGTAATTGTAGGTTTGTTATTGCCTTTCTTGGGTACTACCCTTGGAGCAGCTTGTGTATTCCTTATGAAGAAAAGCATTGCTCCCCGTCTGCAAAAGACCCTCACGGGATTTGCCGCGGGGGTGATGGTTGCTGCGTCTGTATGGTCACTGCTTATACCATCTATTGAGATGACAGGCAAGGAGGGATTTGCGAGCATTATCCCTGCCATTGTAGGGTTTATGGTCGGAATAAGCTTTCTTCTTTTCCTTGACAATATTATCCCGCATCAGCATATCGACAGCAATGAGAGCGAGGGACCGAAGTCTCATCTTTCAAAGACAGCAAAATTGGTGTTTGCAATCACTATTCATAATTTGCCGGAAGGTATGGCGGTCGGCGTTGCGTTGGCTGGAGTCATGGAACATAATTCTTATATGTCGATGGCTGGGGCTATTGCACTTTCTATCGGCATTGCCATACAGAATTTTCCGGAAGGGGCGATAGTGTCGATGCCGTTGCGGAGTGCCGGAAACTCGCGCCGCAAGTCATTTCTGATGGGCACACTGAGCGGAGTGGTGGAGCCGGTAGGTGCAATCCTTACTATTCTGCTTGCATCAGTTATAGTGCCGTTGTTGCCATACCTGTTGGCGTTTGCAGCCGGGGCTATGATATATGTCGTGGTAGAAGAACTTATACCGGAGACCCAGGAAGGGGAACATTCCAACTTAGGAACGATAGGATTCGCCTTCGGCTTCCTGCTGATGATGGCGCTCGACGTGCTTCTAGGTTGACATTTTACTGATATCTAAAGTTTGCGTCAGAAGGGAATAGATGTTATGCTCAGAATCTCTCTTTGAGAGAGCGCAGAACAAGCAGAAAGGCACAGAATTAATAATTACATATTTATTTATGACAAGAAATAATAGGAAAAAAATTCTGAGAATATCTGCCCGTTCTGCGCTATGTAATAAATCCGCGCCTAATGCATAAAGTTCAAGGGTGTAGGAATATAGATGATTATGCTCAGAACTCTCTCTTGGAGAGAACACAGAACTTACAGAAAGGCACAGAATTAATAATTTTGTCTCAATGATGGCAAGGGAAAAAAATTCTGAGAATATCTGCCAGTTCTGCGCTAAAGAATAGATCCGCGCCTAATGCATAAAGTTCAAGATAAGGAATATATATGATTATGCTCAGAACTCTCTCTTGGAGAGAGCACAGAACATGCAGAAAGGCACAGAATAATAATTTCATATTTAGTTATGACAAGAGTGAGAAAGAAAAAAATTCTGAGAATATCTGCCCGTTCTGCGCTAAAGAATAGATCCGCGCCTAATGCATAAAGTTCGTGATGCTGGAATTTGGGAGATTATGCTCAGAACTCTCTCTTGGAGAGAGTACAGAACTTACAGAAATGCACAGAATAAATAATTACATATTAAGTTATGACAAGAGTGAGAAAGAAAAAAATTCTGAGAATATCTGCCAGTTCTGCGCTATGTAATAGATCCGCGCCTAACGCATAAAGTTCATGATGAAGAAATATATATGATTATGCTCAGAACTCTCTCTTGGAGAGAGCACAGAACGTACAGAAAGGCACAGAATAATAATTTCATATTTAGTTATGACAAGAAATAATAGGAAAAAAATTCTGTGAAGATCTGCCTGTTCTGCGCTATGTAATAGGTCTGCGCCTAATGCATAAAGTTCAAGGGTGTAGGAATATAGATGATTATGCTCAGAACTCTCTCTTGGAGAGAACACAGAACTTACAGAAATGCACAGAATTAATAATTATAGATTCATTGAAGGCAAGAAAGAAAGTAAATTCTGAGAAAATCTGCCAGTTCTGCGCTATGTAATAGATCTGCGCCTAATGCATAAAGTTAAGGCACATGGAATTATTGTGAAAATGTTCAAATCTCTCCTTGGTATTGTGTACAGAATTAAAAGTTGAATAATTTTTTATTGATTTGAATTAGATGAATAGAATTATAGGTTTCCTTTGAATTTATTTCCTTTTGATTGTATAATTCTCACTATCCCAATATTATAATCGGGCTTTTCTTTAGTCCAGGTACCTGATCGAAAATCTTTTGCAGAGAAATTAATAAGAAGGCCAACTTTCTTATCTGTTAACCACAGATAAGTGGCGAGTTGTGAAAAATTTTCTGAAATCAAGTGTGACACTGATTTCAATTCCACTATTATTTCATTGTCAACAAGGATGTCAATTTTATACGGATCCTTGACCGGAACTCCCTTATATAGTGCAGGTACCAATACCTGACGATTTACTTTATGCCCTTTTAATTCTAACTCGTAAGCCAAAGCTGCTTCATAGTAGTTTTCCAACAGACCTTTACCACATTGTTTCCGAACTTCAAATGCAGCCCCAATGATGTCATATGTAATGTCATTTAAATGATCAGGAATGTTGTATTTCATATAGTTAGATTTTTAGGTTTATGAAGTATAAACGTATACTACGTATTAAAAATTATAAAATTTGATATTAATTTTTCTGTGAAAATCTGCCTGTTCTGCGCTATGTAATAGATCTGCGCCTAATGTATAAAGTTCGTGATGCTGGAATATAGATGATTATGCTCAGAACTCTCTCATGGAGAGAGCACATAACATGCAGAAAGGCACAGAATAATTATTACATATTTATTTATGACAAGAGTGAGAAAGAAAAAATTCTGTGAAGATCTGCCTGTTCTGCGCTAAAGAATAGATCCGCGCCTAACGCATAAAGTTCGTGATGCTGGAATTTGGTAGATTATGCTCAGAACTCTCTCTTACAGAGAGCTCAGAACTTACAGAAAGGCACAGAATAATAATTATTGAATTAGTTATGACGAGAGTTAGAAAGAAAAAAATCTGTGAAGTTCTGCCCGTTCTGCGCTATGTAATAGATCCGCGCCTAATGCATAAAGTTCAGGCATATGGAATTAGGAGTTTATTCGTGGCTCTTCTCAATGAGAGAGTCTCAGAATAAACAGATAAACAAAGAATTTAATTCTGAAATAAAAAAGGGTGTTATAGAAATATATGATTCTTATAGGTATATCCAATATGGATATGCAATAAAAAGGATGGGCTCGATTTTGAGTCCATCCTTGATTAATTTTTAATTAAGTTTTTCTATATGCTTCAGTTGCAGCCGCAACCGATTTTGCTCCTTACCTCCTGCTTGAATGCCTCAAATTGCGGGGCAAAATTTGAATATAACATCTTAAGTAAAAACAAAGATTATTAATGAAGTATAAAGAAAATTAGAATAATTAAAAACCAAAGCATGCAGTTACAGTCGCCTGCGGAGGCAAAGGAATATGGATGCCGAACTGTTCCTGATTGTCAATCGTGGAGCCCAGACTCTCGGCTGAGAGATGATTGTGAAAGAATCTGTCACGCTAAAGTCTTGCGTGCTATTTGGAGAATGAGTAATTTTGCACCGAATTTTTAATATATACAAAAATGAAAAAGATAAGAAACTACTTTGTCTTAATGATGGTGGCGCTTATGAGCGTAGCATCCTTTACTTCCTGTAATGGCGATGATGATGACGATCCTGAATCACCTGCAAGCAACAGCAAAATTGTCGGAACCTGGAGATGCACTCACGAAAAGTATATTTACAAGGAGAACGGCAAGGTCGTAGAAGAGTATGACGGACCATATGAAGGCATATTGCTATATGAATTCACTTCAAAGGGGATTCTGATTATGACAGAAAGTGGAGAAGATACGGAAATGGCAACTTATACACTATCCGGCGATAAACTGACTATTACTAATGATGAAGGTGCTACTGGTGTCGTATACGTTAAAAAACTTAACAAAAATAATCTTGAATTTGAATTCACAGATAAAGGTACTTACGATGATGGTACTACCTACGAGGATTATGACTATGCGAAATTTGAAAGAATCAAATAGCATGCATATATCTCAGATCTGCATTTGATAGATCGGGTGGTAAAAATAAAGAGAAAATAGAGGCTGATCCTTTTTAAGGTTCAGCTCTATTTTTATCCTATGCTACTGAGATCTGGCGTTAATGAGTAGAAATTTTATTATGCCAAAAAATTTCGACATTCAATAAAGGACCCCAAAGAGCCAGAGGGGAATCTAAACAGATTGCGCGCAGTCTATCTATTATGAGTGCAATAGATAAAGAATGATTATTGCAATAATCATTTCGCAAAAATCATCATTGCAATAATCATTTTATGATATCCATCATTGCAATAATCATCTTATTTGAGTATCAGAACCAGCGGAAGGGCCAGTTGCTGAGTCCAAATTCATTTCGGCAACGATTTTCTTTAGAATATTGAGTTTTACATTATCGGCATCTGATTTGTCATACGCATAGATTAGATACAGGCAACCATTGCGTTCCACCATGTCGAACGTAATTATTCTCGCTCCTCCAGACTTCCCTTTCCCTTTAGAAGCTATGGCCATCCGCACTTTGCGATAGCCATCTCCCAAGTCGATGCCTAAATGAGGATCCTTTTCCAATTCATCCAATAAATCATTATAATCCTTCTTGAAACTGCGATAACGTTTGGCCAACGGTTTCACACATTTCCGGAATATTTCGGTTGCCTTGATCTCCATCAGAATTCTATGTCTCTTGCATTTGGAAGATTGACCTTTCCTTCTATATGAGCCTTTACTTCTTTCATTGAAGCCCTTAAGTCCATTTCGATGATGGTGTCATCGTCAGTTATAGGGACAATCTTGAAATTTCCGACTCTTGATGTGAGCATAACTGTCTGTCCTTTTCTGGCAGCCGTCAGAATTTTTGTCTGATTTGCCCTGAAATCTCTTGCCGATACTACTTGCATAATTATTTATTTTACTTATATAACAAACTAAGATACCATTTTGGTACTCAAATCAACATAATTTAACAAAAGAATAATGATCGTGAGCGCAGATCTGTCGTTGATTCCCTGTCCACAAAAAATAAGAAGTGGCTCGTTGATAAGTTGTTGGTGT
>CAMWQF010000082.1 GCA_947176285.1 uncultured Porphyromonadaceae bacterium | reverse complement strand
AAGATAACATTAAAATATAGAAAATATGTCAACTGCTAAAGTTTTAGTTATAGGATCCGGTCCTGCCGGATATACAGCCGGCATCTATGCCGGAAGAGCAAACCTTGTTCCTATTATTTATGAAGGAAATCAGCCTGGTGGGCAGTTAACGCAAACCACTGAAATAGAAAATTTCCCGGGTTATCCTGACGGTGTACAGGGTATGGAGATGATGGATCAACTCCGTAAGCAGGCTGAACGCTTCGGAGCAGTCGTACGCCCTCGCAATATTGAAAGCATTGATCTGTCTAAGCGTCCGTTTGTCGCTATTGATGACCATGGCGAAGAAGTAGTGGCTAATACAGTCATCATAAGCACCGGTGCCACTGCAAAATACCTCGGTATACCGGACGAAATAAAATATCAAGGCATGGGAGTCAGTGCTTGTGCTGTATGCGATGGATTCTTCTATCGCAAGAAAGATGTTGCCGTAGTAGGCGGTGGTGACACAGCTTGCGAAGAGGCACTTTATCTGTCTTCTCTCTGCAATAAAGTCTATTTGATAGTGCGTAAGCCTTTCCTTAGAGCAAGTGATGTGATGCGCAAGAGAGTTGCCAACACTCCAAATATTGAGATTCTTTTTGAATGTAATGTCACAGGACTCTTTGGAGATGAAGTTGTAGAGGGTGCCCATGTGGTAAGAGCATTGGGTACAGAGCAAGAAGATCATTTCGACATTAAGATCGACGGATTCTTTCTTGGCATCGGACATGATCCAAACACAAAATTCCTCAATGGCCAAGTCGAACTTGATGAGCAAGGATATATCAAGGTTAAAGGTGCCACTACGGAAACAAGCGTAGAAGGAGTATTTGCTGCAGGCGACGTTGCGGATCCGCGTTACCGCCAGGCTATTGTTGCTGCAGGAAGCGGAGCAAAGGCTGCTCTTGATGCAGAACATTTCTTGACAGATCATAACGAATTATAAGTTTCCTTTTTATTATGCCTGAAAAAAAGACATATCATTCCGACAAACAGCGTCTTCTTGATGAGAGGTATCTGAGAATGTCTCAGATTTGGAGTGAGAATTCATATTGCGAGCGGCGAAAAGTGGGTGCACTTATCGTCAGAGACAATATGATTATATCTGATGGATTCAATGGAACTCCGTCTGGATTCCCAAATGTATGTGAGGAAAACAATGTGACGTTTCCTTATGTGTTGCACGCGGAAGCCAATGCCATCACTAAAGTGGCAAGGAGCAATAACTCAAGTGATGGCTCGACGCTATATGTGACAGCATCGCCATGTATGGAGTGTAGTAAACTGATTATTCAGGCAGGAATAAAACGAGTGGTGTTTTCCGATTTATATAGGATTCAAGATGGACTTGAATTGCTTCGGAAAGCCGGGATTGAAATAGTCCATCTCCCTATCGATAAAGAAAAGGATTAAATGAGTAAGAAAAGAAACATAGGATTGATATTGATACCACTTGTGCTGGCTATTGGCATTGCAGGTGGTGTCTTTATCGGTAAGTATCTGACTGTAAGCCGTCTTTCTCCGGCAGAAGCCAAACTTAGGACTATTGTCGACTTGATTGACAATGAATACGTCGACAAGATAGATGTGGATTCACTGTTAGCATCAATAGTTCCGGATCTTCTTGCCGGTCTTGATCCTCATTCAGTCTACTTCTCACCGGAGGAGTTGAAATCCACCAATGAAGATATGGAAGGTCATTTCTCAGGAGTGGGCGTTTCATTCCAGATAGTCAACGATTCAGTCGTTGTCGTGGATGTTATCGCCGGAGGGCCTGCTGAAAAAGTTGGATTGCTTAATGGGGATAAGATTGTCTCGGCAAATGATTCTGTTCTGACGGGAAAGAAAGCTACGCAAGACAATGTTTTCAAAACTCTTCGCGGACCTAAGGGAACCAAGGTGACACTTAAAGTAAAACGCTCAAATTCCCAGAAATTGTTGGATTTCGACGTGGTGCGTGATGATATTCCGGTCAATAGTGTTGACGCTGTATATGTAGCCGATGTCGATAATGGTATAGGCTACTTGAAAGTGTCAAAATTCGGACGTAATACTTTTGAGGAATTCTACATGGCTCTTCGTCAACTCGAAGCGCAAGGAGCAAAAAGTTTTGTTGTAGATTTGCGTGGTAATTCCGGTGGATTCCTTGATCAGGTTATTCTTATGGCAAATGAGTTTTTACCCGATGACAGGATTATTGTAAGCACCAATGGAAAACTGAGTGACAACCGAAGCGTGGCAATGAGTGACGGAAACGGTCATTTCCAAAACTATCCTATCGCTGTGCTTATTGACGAATATTCAGCATCCGCATCAGAAATTTTTGCGGGGGCAATTCAGGATAATGACAGAGGTCTTGTGATAGGGCGTCGTTCTTTTGGAAAAGGACTTGTTCAGCACCAGATTGAACTTCCTGACAGCAGCGCAATCCGTTTGACCGTGGCTCGTTATTACACACCTTCGGGTCGTTGCATCCAAAAACCATACGAGAGAGGAGAGGACGGAAAGTACGTCATGGATATTGTCGACCGATTTGAACATGGTGAATTCTATAATGCCGACAGTATAAAATTAGATAAGAGCAAACTCTTCCTTACCAATGGAGGCAGAAAAGTGTATGGAGGCGGAGGAATCATGCCCGATATCTTTGTGCCGGAAGATACAACCGGTTTTTCTTCCTACTATGTAAGTGTAAGCAATAAAGGTCTTATCACTAAATATGCATTCCAAGTGGCTGAGAAATATCGCTCACTCACCGGCAATGTCAAGACGATAGAGGAACTTGAAAGAGTGATACCACGCGATCAGACTCTGCTTGAAGGATTTGTAGATTTCGCTGCACAGAATGGAGTTCCGGCTCGATGGTATTATATCAACAGAAGTCGTGGCATTATTCTGAATCTTCTTAAGGCTCAGATAGCACGCAACGTCTTGGGATATAATGGATTGATTCAGATTCTAAATCAAGAAGATGTGACAGTCAAAAAAGCCCTTGAGATGCTTAAGGAAGGTAAATCTGCTGTGTCTCTTGTCCCACCTGTTGACACTGGATCAGATTTGGAAATAAGTAAATTTAATCTATATAAAACACACGATAATAAAGAGTTATGGAGAAATCTGAAATACGCAGAAAGATAAAGAATCTCCGGATGATGCTTCTTGAGCGCGAGAAGGAGAGTGCAGCTGAGGAAGTGTTCTCTCAATTGGAAAACACTGCCGCATTCATCATGGCTGAGAATATTTTGATGTATCATTCTCTGCCCGATGAATTGTCTACCATCAAATTTTTGAGAAAATGGCATGACAGGAAGAGATTTTTCCTGCCGAGAGTAAACGGAGTGAATCTTGATATCCTTCCTTATGAGGAATCAAGATTGGAACTCGGATCATTCCATATTGAAGAACCCACAGGCGATAACCTTGCAGATGTAGATGACATAGAACTTATGATAATACCTGCAGTGGCATTTGACCGAAAGGGAAATCGTCTCGGTAGAGGTAAGGGATTCTATGACAGGCTTCTTGCAACGTCAAAAGCCACCAAAATAGGAGTAGGATATGAGTTCCAACTTCTTGACAGCATACCTTCGGAGCCTCATGATGTGGCGATGGATATGATCATCACGCAAAAAACATTGATAAAAATGTAATTTTTCCGAAGTTTTTGCGTCTAAGAGTATGTAGGGCTTATAAGGCATATATGGCCTGTAAGCCCTATTTATAGAATATAATTAACAAATAACAATAGCAAATGAAAAGACTTACCAGTCTGGCAACCCTAATCTTGATGTTTGTGGTTGCCTTTGCGCAGCAGATGCAAATTACTCCGCTGCCGCTTAAACAGGAGGTTAAATCAGGAGTGCTTCCTAATGGTTTGACCTATTACATCCTTCACAATGAGCAACCTAAAGAACGTGCAAACTTCTATATTGCACAGAAAGTGGGTAGTGCGCTCGAAAATCAGGATCAACTTGGTCTTGCCCATTTCCTTGAGCATATGGCATTTAATGGCATAACTCATTATCCCGGTAAGGATATGCTCAATTATCTTCAGAGCAAGGGCATACGCTTTGGTGCTGATATAAATGCATATACCGGTTTTGACGAAACGGTATACAATATTAATAATGTTATCACAACCGACAAACCATTGATGGACAGTGTTCTTCTCGTGATTCGCGACTGGTGTGACGGTATTCTTCTTGAAGAGTCTGAGATTGATGCGGAGCGCGGTGTCATCAATGAAGAGTGGCGTTCGAGAAATGATGTAGGCACAAGAATGTATACCACTATTCTTCCTCAAATCTTCAAAGAGTATCAGTATCAGCAGATGCCAATCGGAAAGATGGAGGTTGTGATGAACTTCAAGCCGGAAGTGCTTCGCGAATACTATAAAAAATGGTATCGTCCTGATCAACAAGGTATTGTGATAGTAGGAGATTTTGATGCAGATGAAATGGAAAGAAAAGTTAAAGATCTTTTCTCATCAGTCAAAATGCCCGAAAATGCTGCTCCTCGTGAATATGTAGAAATTAGCGACAATCAGGAGCCGATATTTGTATTATTCCAGGATCCCGAATTGGACCGTACCATTATCCAGACATATTTCAAACAAGACAAGATGCCTTGGGAAATGCGTAACTCCGTAGAAGGATATATGACAGACGCTATCATGAAGAATATCTTCATAGATATGCTTCAAAATCGTCTTTCTGAATATGCCCTTGATCCTCAATGTCCTTATGCAGGAGCGCAAGTGCGTATGGATGAATTTCTTGTAGCTGCTACTAAAGATGCTTTTCAAATAACAGTAGTTCCGAAAGACGATGTGCTCTCTGCTTACAATGCTGCTATGGGCGTTGTGGCTCGGGCTTGCAAGACCGGTTTCACTTCAACCGAACTTGAGAGGGCAAATTCCGAACTTTTGAATTCGTATGAAAAGTTATTCAATGAAAAAGATAAGACTTACAACGAATCCTACGGCAGAGAACTTATCCGTCATTTCATCGACAATGAGGCTACTCCCGGAATCGAAACCGAACTCCAACTTGCTCAGCAACTTATTCCAATGCTTCCCGTAGAAGCATACAATCAAATAGGTCAGCAACTTCTCACTGCTGAAAATCAGGTGATTGTAGTCAATCAACCATTGAAAGACAATATCACTCCAATGAAGGAAGATGAGATGATTGCTGCTCTTGAGGGCACAATAAATGCTACTTATGAAGCATATGTAGATGAAGTTATCACTGAACCCTTAATTGCAAAACTTCCAAAAGCAGGTTCTATTAAATCTTCCTCTAACAACGCTCTTATGGGCACCACTGAATTTACTCTTTCAAATGGAGTGAAAGTTATACTTAAGACTACTGACTTCAAGGCTGACGAGATTAAAGTATTGGCTTTCCGAAATGGTGGTAAGCAAATGTATTCTAAAGATCAGGCAGCAGATGTTTTGATGGTGAATGATGCTGTAGAACTTTCAAAACTCGGCAACTTTGATGTGAACACCATGAGGAAGTATCTTGCCGGAAAGACTGTATCTCTTGGATATGCTGTCAATGGTTACACTGACGTGCTTGAAGGAAGTTCAAGTGTAAAAGATTTCAATACTCTTGCAGAAGTTATCTACGCTTATTTCACAGCATTGAATCCTGATGAGACTACTTATCAGTCTCAGATTGAAAAAATTATACCTATAGTCGAAGCTCAAGCTCAACTTCCAAATACAATTTTCGGAAAGCATCTAAGTGAGGCAGTATATGGAGATAATCCTTTGATGATGCCTGTAGATGTGGAGGTGCTTAAGAAAGCAAACTATAGCAACATGCTTTCTATGGCTAAGAAATCTCTGGAAAATGCGGCAGACTATACTTTCATTTTCGTTGGAAATATTGATGAAGCAACTCTGCGACCTGTTCTTGAGCAGTATATTGCTACACTCCCCTCAAAAGGGAAAGCATCTGCCGTCAAGGTATTGTCAGACCTCAATCCTGTAAGTGGAAAAGTAGAAGACAAATTTGATCAGACAATGCAGTCTGCTATCACTCAGGTGTTCAATCTCTATTCAGGTGATAACTTGAAATGGGATGTGAAGAATCACATCATGGTTGATCTTATGGGTGATGTTCTTGACATGGTATTCATCGAGACACTTCGTGAAGATGAAGGTGGCACTTATGGAGCAAGTGTCGGCGCAAGTTATAATTTCCAGACTAATCTCTGGCAACTTCAATATTTCTATCAGACTGCAGAAGAGAAACTCGAACGTCTTGAAGCTCGCGCAGAAAAGGAACTTGATGATTTGCTTAAGAATGGCGCGAAGGCTGACCACTTCAATAAAGTGAAGGAAGCTGCAATCAAGCAGTATGAGATAAACTCCAAGACCAATAGTTATTGGACCGGTAGCATCATGAATGCAGAACGCGGCTCAAATACCTATGAAGGATATATCGAGACTCTCCAGTCTCTCACTCTTGATGATTTCAATAAATTCTTGAAGAATGTATATGACGGCAAGAATGAGATTGAGGTGATCATGATAGGAAAAGAGGCTGAAAAATGATATGATAATATTCAAAAATATTAAAACTCTTTAATAGTCGGGAATCCGGATATAAGGTCCGGGTTCCCGCCACTTCATTTATGAAAAAAACTGTATTAACAATTTTAGCAGTAACAGCTATGGCAACAGGAACACTCCATGCTCAGGCTTTGAACGACAGTAAAAATCCGGTGCTCGCTCCTTCGGGCCTTCCTTTTAATGTGCTTCCCTTCAACAAGATTTCTGCAGCCGATCTTGAGGCAGCTGTAAAAGAAGGTATAGAATACCAGAATAAGTCAATCGCAGCAATTGTAAACCAAAGATCCATCCCGACTTTTGAAAATACTATCGCGGCTCTCGATAGAAGTAGTTGGGAATTGAATAGGGCAGTCCTTGCTCTCTCTAATCTTGAGGGGGCTTGTGGAGATGAGGAATATCAGACAGCGATGATGAACATCACGCCGATGCTTTCAGAACATAGTGCTAATATTCTCCTCAATGAAGGTCTATTCAACAGAATTAAGCAAGTATATGACAATAGGGACAAGGAAGAAGGTCTTACTCCGGAAGAAAAGAGACTAATAACTGAGACCTATGCAGACTTTGCCGATAACGGAGCAGAACTCCAAGGAGCAGACAGGGAGAAGTATAGGAAATTGAATTCCGAACTTAGCGAACTTAATCTTAAATTCTCTCAGAATGTCACAAATGGCATGAAAGACAAGGCTCGCCGGATGTTCATCACTGAAGCAGAAACCGAAGGGCTTCCTGAGTCGATTAAAGTAGCAGCAAAGGCTGAGGCAGACGCTGCATTTGCAGAGGAGGGTAAGAGTAATGAAGAGGGTCTCTATCTAATCACAGTATTTGCTCCTTCCTATGGTCCTTTCATGAAGTATGCAAAAGATCGAGGATTGAGAGAAAAACTTTATAGACTGTATGGCTCACGCAATATGGAAGGGGAGTATTCAAATGTTGAGATTCTTAAAGATATTGCAAATGTTCGACTGGAGATAGCAAAACTCCTTGGTCATAAGAACTTTGCTCAATATAAACTTGGGCATACTATGGCAGGCACTCCCGAGACCGTAATGGAGTTTCTCGGAAATCTCAAGGATAACTACACCGAACCCATGCGTAAGGAAATAGAGGAAGTTCAGGAATTCGCTCGCAAAAGTGAAGGTCCTGACTTCGTGCTGATGCCATGGGATTATTCCTATTGGTTTGACAAATTGAAGAATGAAAAGTATGCCTTCAATGATGAAGACATGAAGCCATATTTTGAGTTGAACAATACCATTGATGGAGTATTCGGACTAGCCACTAAACTTTACGGATATACCTTCAAGCGTAATAAATCAATTCCGACATACCATCCGGATGCAGAGGCTTTTGAAGTGTATGACAAGGATGGAAAAATACTCGGCGTTCTTTATACGGACTTCTACTATCGTCCCGGAAAGGGTTCCGGTGCATGGATGACGGAATTCAATACAGAGACAAAGGATGATGAAGGGAATAGGAATATACCGGTGATTTCTATTGTTATGAACTTCTCAAAGCCGGTTGGAAACGACCCCGTACTCCTTACTCCCGGAGAAGTAGAGACTTTCCTTCATGAATTTGGTCATGCTCTGCATGGGTTGAGTTCACAGGCTAAATATTCGAGTCTTAGCGGCACGAATGTCTACCATGATTTTGTAGAACTATTCTCTCAGTTTAATGAGAACTACTTGACTGAGCAGAAATTCCTTGACACTTTTGCAAAGCATTACAAGACTGGTAAAAAAATGCCGAAAGACCTAATTGAAAAATTCGTGAAAGCATCTCAATTTGGAGCGGCTTACCGCTGCATGCGTCAACTTGGTTTTGGCTATATTGATATGGCATATCACATGATAGAAGATCCGTTGCGTGCATCGCAAGACATTGCAGTCTTTGAAGGGAATGCCATGGAGCCTGTAAAAGTGTTTGAAATGGTGGATGGCTGCCTGACCTCACCTCAATTCGGCCATATTTTTTCTGGAGGATATGCCGCTGGCTATTACGGCTACAAATGGGCAGAGGCTCTTGATGCAGATGCTTTTGCTGCTTTCCAGGAAAACGGCATTTTCGATAAAAAGACCGCCGCAAAATTCCACAAGATGCTCGAATCCGGAGGCACAGTCGATCCAATGGAACTTTATGTAGAGTTCCGCGGCAAGAAACCGACAGTCGACGCTCTCCTAAAGCGTGACGGAATAGTAAAATAAGTATAATAAAATAGGCTGTCGCATTCCGACTGCCTATTTTTCATTTATGAATGATCAATCAAAAATATCATTCATTTTATTATGTATCACTCGCCAAGATAACTCTTCAGGAGTTTGCTCTTCTGGCCTTTGAGGCGGCGGATTGCTTTTTCTTTGATCTGGCGCACGCGTTCGCGTGTAAGGTCGAATTTGGCTCCGATTTCCTCAAGTGTCATTTCCTGACAACCGATGCCAAAGAACATCTTGATGATCTCGCGTTCACGATCGTAGAGTTGGCGTAGCGCACGATCCACTTCCTTAGAAAGGGACTCCTGTGTAAGAGAAGCATCCGCACTTGGGCTGTCATCATTAGGAAGCACATCAAGCAATGAGTTATCTTCACCTTCCACAAAAGGAGCGTCGACAGAAATATGACGTCCGCTTACCTTAAGTGTATCAGAAATCTTATCTACAGGAATATCGAGACGTTCTGCAAGTTCTTCCGGAGAAGGACGACGTTCATTTTCCTGCTCGAACTTAGAAAGTTCCTTGCTGATTTTATTTAGCGAACCTACTTGATTTAGTGGAA
This sequence comes from uncultured Porphyromonadaceae bacterium, assembly GCA_947176285.1. Classification (GTDB taxonomy): domain Bacteria; phylum Bacteroidota; class Bacteroidia; order Bacteroidales; family Muribaculaceae; genus Lepagella. Next base: position 645 of record CAMWQF010000082.1, on the reverse strand, counting down.
GACGCACTATACGGCTCTGCTCAGCAAGAGCCTGAAGAATAGACTGGCGAATCCACCACACTGCGTAGGAGATGAATTTAAAACCTCTTGTCTCATCAAATTTCTGGGCTGCACGTATCAGACCAAGATTCCCCTCGTTGATTAGGTCAGGCAAACTAAGTCCCTGATTCTGGTATTGCTTTGCAACTGACACTACGAAACGAAGATTAGCCTTAGTGAGTTTCTCAAGTGCTGCATGGTCACCTTTCTTGATACGCTGCGCGAGTTCCACTTCTTCGGCTACTGAGATAAGTTCCTCACGCCCTATCTCTTGAAGGTATTTATCGAGCGAAGCGCTTTCTCGATTGGTGATTGATTTAGTTATCTTTAATTGTCTCATATATATGCTTACACAAATTACTGCAAAATTAATAAAATTTTTTGGATTATGCAAATTTTAAGGTCATTTAAGGGCAAAACGATTCTAAACAACTCTTAAAACCTCTAAATAATTGCCTCATTAATTTAACGTAAAAGAGAGTCGACTTGTTTTATTTCATTTCATTTCTTTTGTATATTTAACACACGTCCAATTCTCATCTATTTAAGGTTGAAAGAAGGATGTTGACAAAGTGCATTTCTTTTATAGTTTATATGCTTCTGGAT
>CAMWQF010000081.1 GCA_947176285.1 uncultured Porphyromonadaceae bacterium | reverse complement strand
ATAATTTTATAACGGCACCCTTGTTCATCTGCTTCTTTAAGGCAACGTTCCAGATCGTCCATATCTGCATTTGCATAGCGGAATCGCTTTGCCTTGCAAAGACGCACTCCATCTATAATTGAGGCATGGTTGAGAGAATCAGAGATTATGGCGTCTTCTTCAGTGAAGAGAGGTTCAAAAAGCCCTCCGTTTGCGTCAAAGCAAGCAGCATATAGGATAGTGTCTTCGGTCTTGAAGTAATCTGAAATAGCCTTTTCAAGTTCCTTGTGAAGATCTTGAGTGCCACAAATGAATCGTACGGAACTCATGCCATAGCCACGATTGTCCATTGCTTTCTTAGCAGCCTCTATGAGTCGAGAGTTGTCGGCAAGCCCGAGATAGTTATTGGCACAGAAATTAAGAACATCATTTTCAGCGCCTTCTACTTTGATATCTGCACTCTGAGGAGTGATTATTATTCTTTCATTCTTATACAATCCTGCTTCCTTGATGGAATCAAGTTCTTTGGAAAGATGCTGTTGGAAGTTTTTGTACATGGTGTTATAGTTTTCAGTTTTCAGTTGTCGGTTGTCAGTTTTCAGAAACGTCGGACTGGTCGGACTGGTCGGACTGGTCAGACTTATTGGATGTAAAATTATAAAAAATTCGGAACAAATGCAAATAAAAATGCTTCTCCACATAAATAGAGAAGCATTTCCTTTATCAAATTGTCTTTTCTACATCCCAAACAAAAGCTCGCAGGCCAAGCATCGGGCGATCTTCGTCGAGCTGATGAAGCTTATCGAGCAGCGGATCTACTTGTCGGTCTTCAACAATCGTGATAATTGCGTTTGTGAGTCCGGGCCACGCATGGCTTCCATAGTGGGGTTCTCCATGCTTGCTGCCTCTTCCTTTCACACTATCAAAGGATGTGAATCCTCGACAGTTGCTCTGAGTCAGGATATCGACTATTTTCTCATAATGAGCCTGGTCGAATGCTATGAATATTGATTTCACTTTATTACAATTCTTAATGCATAATTCAGTATGCAAAAATTAATAATTATTTCATATAATCTCTTAAATTATACACTTTTCAAGATGCGTCACCATCGCTGAAAAGCCTATAATTATGCATTATGCATTGTGGGTTTTCCGAAGTTTCTTACGGATATTGAGTACACCTCTGCCTGCGAATGAGCAGTAGAGCACCGGCACGAAGAGCAGGGTAAGGATAGTCGAGAATGTAAGGCCGCCAATCACAGCAGTACCCATCGGCTGCCACATCTCAGCTCCTTGTCCTGAACCAACAGCCATCGGCACCATACCAAGGATTGTGGTGGCAGTAGTCATGACAACCGGACGGAGACGAGAACGACCAGCATCAATTACGGCGCGACGAATCGACATGCCACGTTCGCGGTTGAGGATAATGTAGTCTATCAGCACAATACCATTCTTCACAACAATACCGATAAGCATAATTGCACCGATCATTGACATCACGTTGAGAGTATGTCCGGTCAACCAAAGGATTAAGAACACACCTGAGAACGCGAAAAGAAGTGATGTCATGATGATTCCAGGATAGGTGAAACTTTCAAACTGAGCAGCCATCACGATGTATACGAGAATCACGATAAGTATGCCGAGCATAAGGAGATCGGAGAAAGAATCCTGCTGATCCTCGTAACTACCTGCAAGCTGAATAGAGATACCTGCCGGAAGATGCATTTCGTCAATAAGAATCTCCGCTTGCTCCACAACCTGGCTCATAGGAACACCATCGACTACTGTTGACACGGTCACAAGTCGCTCACGGTCTTTACGTTCGATAGTAGGAGGCGTGAACCGCTCCACAACCTTTCCGAGTTCCTTGATACGCACCTGTCCCCCAGTCGGGGTAGCGACCACAATATTTTCGAGATCTTCTAAAGTAGTACGGTGTTTCTTATCAAACATGACCTTGATATCATACTCCTCACCATCTTCACGGAACTGCGATGCAGTGGCACCATTCACGCGATTTCGAAGCATCTGGGCTACTGTAGCCAGGTTAAGGCCATATAGACTGAGTTTCTCGCGATCGAAATCAACCTGATATTCAGGCTGATAGTCGCTACGCGAGATCAATACATCGGCTGTGCCTTCAATGCCCATAAGAGCTTGCTTGAGCATACGAGCCACAGAATCGGTCTCTGTAAAGTTATAACCATAGATTTCGAAGTCCACAACAGACTGTCCACCCATTCCGGAACCACGACCACCACCTACATTGACCTGAGCCTTCACAAATTCAGGGAATTGCTCCTTGATATCCTTACGCATACCGTCAGCAATTTCCTTAATGCCTTGTTTACGATCCACCTTATCATAAAGGTTGATATTCATAGACACGATATGTGCGCCATTGTCGCTCAAAGAAGCGAAGGTATTATCAGAAGACGCCGGACCTACTGTGAATGAACTTACCTTTATTTCCGGATACTTAGCACGCCAAAGAGAATCCAGACGGTAAGTGGCATCATAAGCTCTTTCAACTCGACTACCGATAGGAAGTTCGAGGTTGACACCAAGTCTGCCATTATCTTGAGTTGGGAAAAACTCAGTACCAACAAACTTCATGAGAAAGATCGAACCTGCGAAAATTCCAAGACATACTAAAACAGTGACCGTACGATGAGAAACCACTTTACGGAGAACACCAGCATACCAATTATCGAATCTATCAAGACCCCTCTCAATCGGACCATAAAGTTTGATGAAAAGAGGACTGTGATGCTGCACACGGCGAAGCCATTGTGAGCAAAGCATAGGGGTCAGAGAAAGGGCACAAGTAGTAGAGATCACCATCATGATGCAGACCATCCAACCAAGCTGACGGAAAAGAACTCCTGTCATACCGGTGACAAGTGTCAGAGGGAAGAACACTGCTATAAGTGTAAGAGTCGAAGCGATAACAGATATCGCAACCTCATTAGTTCCATGCACAGCAGCCTGTTTAGGATCGGAACCTCGCTCAATGTGAGTAGTAACATTCTCCAGAACCACAATCGCATCGTCGACCACCATACCAATCGATATTGAAAGTGCCGAAAGTGATACGATATTAAGAGTGTTTCCTGTGGCATAAAGATATATGAACGAAGCGATAAGAGAGACAGGAATTGTGATAACAATAATCATTGTAGCTCTCCAACGACCAAGGAAGAAGAACACCACAAGCATCACGAAGAGAAGCGCATAAAGCACAGTTTCCTCAAGAGAAGCAATCGTATTGCGAATATTGTCAGACGTATCAACGATGACACCGAGTTTGATATCCGAAGGCAGATTCTTCTGCAGCCTGGGCAACATTTTCATCACCTTCTCCGAAATTTGCACAGAGTTTGCACCACTCTGTTTCTGTATCACAATAATAGCTCCCTCTTTTCCTCCAATATAAGAGTGTTGGGTACGTTCCTCAAACGAGTCATCTACCTGAGCCACATCCTTGAGATAGATGATTGAGCCATTGTAGTTGCCAACAGGAACATTGAGAAGTTCGGAAGTCTCATCAAATTCACCTTGCACACGCAAAGAGAATGTATTGCTACCGATATCGAATGCTCCGCCCGGTATGTTACGGTTTTCAGCAGTAATGATACCGGCAATTCCTTCAACTGTAAGATGGTAAGCCTCCAACTTATTAGGGTCGCAATAAACGTGGATCTCACGCTTAGGAGCACCGGAGATTGACACCGTACCGACTCCGTCGATTCGGGCGAGAGGGTTGGCTACGCCATCATCAAGAATCTTATAAAGTCCAGCCATACTTTCCTTAGCCTCCACAGAAAGGAGACAGATAGGAATCATGTCGGTAGAGAACTTAAAGATAATTGGATTCTGGCAATCATCGGGAAGTGATGATGACACCATATCAAGTTTATCTCGAACATCGTTAGTCAAATCGTCGATATCATATCCGTATTCAAATTCAAGAGTGATCACAGAAGTATTCTCACGACTCTGGGAAGTGATGTGCTTCAGGTGTTCCACCGAATTCATCACATTTTCGAGGGGTTTGGTCACATTTTGCTCTATGTCCTCAGAACTTGCACCGGGATATATCGTAATCACCATGATGGTGTTAGTATCGATATCCGGGAAAAGATCGACCGGAAGTTTAGTAAGCGAGAAAAGACCGAGAATCACCACCGTCACAAAACAGAGAGTGGTCATAATCGGGCGTTTCACCGCTGATCCATATAGACTCATTTGGTTTAAGGGTTTAGTGGTTTATAAGTTTAATAAATTTAAGAATTTAAAGAGATTAGTTGTTTTGCGACCACCAATTTCTCAACAATTAAACTTTTAAACATTTAAACAATAAATTATTTAATCACCTGAACTTTTTTGCCGTTAGTGAGAGCATTCTGGCCTTCTACCACCACTTCTGCATTCGCCGGAACACCGGAAATAAGTTCATAACTTGTTCCTATACGCTGACCGAGTTCCACCTTATTATATGAAACAGTGCCATCATTCTGAAGCACGTACACATAATGGTCGCCACTACCCTGCTGCTTGACGACAGCCCTGTCAGGCACAACGACATGATTAGCGTTGCCATGAGAAATTGTAGCACGTCCGAACATACCGGGCAACACACGTCCGTCTGCGTTAGGAAGGGTAATTTCCACTCCAACCGTACGGCTTGCAGCATCTACGGTAGGCATCACCAAAGAAACGTTGCCTTTGAAAACTTCATCACCGTAAGTGTTGAATGTAAGGTCGACCGGCATACCTTTATTAATATTTGAAAGTTGAGACTCATTGACATTAATCACTACTTTCACCGGATTTACCTTAGCAACAGTAAGAACAGGGAGTGCTCCGGTCATATCACCCGGATCATAATTTCGCTTAGTAACAATTCCGTCGATCGGAGAAGTGAGCACCATATTCTCTTTGGCGTTTGCAAGAGTACGCTCAGCCTGAGCCACAGAGTTCTTAGCATTGATAAGCGTCATCTCCATCTGGTCTACTTGCTGCTGAGTGCCACCACCTATTTTGAGAAGTTCAACAGCACGATCGTAGTTAGTCTGGGCATTTCTGAGAGCAGCCTTTGCATTATCTACGGCAAGTTCATACTGTGTTGTGTTGACGTCATCAAGAAGCACGAGTTTCTGACCTTTTGCCACACGAACACCTTCATCCACATAGATAGCCTTTATTCTGTTTGCCATCATAGCAGAAATGTTGTTGATAACTTCCGGTTCGACGGATGCCGTATATACAGCGAGTTGATCAACTTCTTGCTCACTCACCTTCATAGTCTTGACTACGGGCACTTCTTCCTTTTCACTCTCTTTTTCGGCTTTATCCTTGCCACATGCGGCCAGTGCAAGAGCAAGCACTAGGGCCGAAGATACGTATTTATAAGTTTTCATTTTGATGAATTTACTTGTATTGAGCTATCCTTGCCAAGAAGGAGGTCAAGTTCGCTTGTTGATACTAAATAATTATAAATAGCTTGTAGATAAGCAAGCTGAGCACTGGTGTCGGCAAGTTCACTGTCACGAAGTTGCAGATAAGATGCCGCACCAATTTGGAAACTCTTCTGCATGATCTCATGAGCCTTTTTTGCTTGATGCACTCCTTCTTTAGAGGAATCTATTTGCTTAGCCTGGCGGTTGATATTGTCAAGAGCAAGATCCACTTGCATATTCAAGCTATTGATGAGGTTTTCTTTTTGGAATGCAAGTTCTTTTTCTTGCACCTGAGCCTGCTTCATCTGATACCATTTAGTGCCACCTGAGAAAATTGGCACTGAAATGCTAACTCCTACAGAAGAATACGGCGCGAATTCAACATCCTTAAACATCGGACCATTGCTAAGAGACAACCAATTAAGATTGTAGCTTGCGCCAATAGTAGGAATCCAAGCAAACTTCTTCAAGGTAACGTTTTGGGCAGCCAATTTTTGTGAAAGTTCAAGAGAGCGAAGAGATGAGTTGCCCGACAAATCCTTTGATTCCAAAAGGTATGCATACATATCTTTCTGCATATCTTCCAGTGTTACCGACGGATATAGATTCAGAGCATCATCAATTCCCATTAAGACATTGAGGGAAAGTTGGCATTGTTTTACTGAAATATCCGCATCGAGAAGAGACGGCTCGATATTCTTGACCTGCACCTCCGAACGAAGCACGTCATATTCGGAAGCAGTGCCTTGTTCAAACTGCTTTTTATATATTTCAGCAGTATATTTAGCAATATCGTAGTTCTGCTTAATTACCTCTTTTGAAGCAATTGCAAGCATTAGAGCATAATAAGCCTTGTTCACTTGATTTACAAGTTCAAGCCGGCTTGAACGAGCGCTCTCAAGATTCTGGGCAATCTGAGTGTCAGAGATTGAGATTGCTTTCCAAAGAGTTGGAGCAATAATTGGAAGAGAAACACTGAAACCTGTATTCCAAGTATTATCAGAACCCATTTTAAGTTTCTGGCTCTGCCCTCCCATATTCATTCTGATAGTCTGGAGTTCTATACTTCTCTGATAAGAGAGAGAGAATCCAATATTTGGCAATAGATTGCCAATAGTCTCTTTCTTAGAGTAATTGACTCTTTTCACCTCAAGATCCGCAACTCGGATAGTAGGACTCTGACTGAGAGCAATGTCGATGCATTCTTCTCTGCTAATCGATATAGAATCGGTATTCACCCCCATTGCACCCACAAGAAGCATACCTGCTTCCTGATTCTGGGCAAACGTTTGGAATCCGAAAGATAGCATACCAACAAGAAGCATCGTCAGTCGATGTTTTCGGATAGTCATTGTAAAATGTCTATATTATAAATGTTTAACTTATTATATAACGCACTGAAAGTTTTTCGACAAAACGAAAGTGCAAAGGTAATAAAAAAACGCTGAATTCTAATATGAAATCAGCGTTTTTGACCAATTTATAGGAAATAAGACCAATATTCAAATTCTAAAGCAAAAATTGCGGAATATGAGTCGGTCTGATTATATGTTTATTCTACTTAAGCCGGTTTGTTGAGTTTTATCCTGAGATTTTTGAGCATATCTTGAGTCATAGCATCTAGATCATATTCCGGTTTCCAGCCCCACTCTTCGCGAGCGCAAGAATCGTCAAGACTATCAGGCCATGAGTCAGCAATCTTTTGGCGCAATGGATCAAGTTCATATTCCATCTTGAAATCAGGCACATATTCCTTGATTTTTGCATAAATCTCTTCCGGGTCAAAACTCATAGAAGTGATATTAAACGAATTTCGATGCTTCAATTTAGAAGGATCAGCCTCCATAATCTCCACAGCTGCTCGAAGAGCATCGGGCATATACATCATATCCATAAGAGTGCCAGGCTTAAGCGGACATTTGAAAGTCTCGCCATTGACAGCATAATAATATATGTCAACTGCATAGTCAGTCGTGCCTCCACCAGGAGGAGCAACATAACTAATCAATCCCGGGAATCTTACAGAACGTGTATCAACGCCAAAGCGCTTGGCATAGTAGTCGCTGAGGAGTTCTCCGGAGACCTTTGTCACGCCATACATAGTTTCGGGACGCTGGATGGTATCTTGCGGAGTCTTGGTATGCGGGGTAGAATTACCGAAACTGCCAATTGAACTTGGAGTGAATACTGCACAACCTTTCTCACGAGCCACTTCAAGAGTATTAAACAGTCCACCAAGACCTATTTTCCAAGCCAACTGCGGTTTCACCTCAGCCACAGCACTGAGAAGAGCGGCAAGATTATAAATAGTATCGACCTTATATTTATCTACGGCATCAGCTATCTGACCGGGATTAGTAATGTCAACAATAGCCGAAGGGCCGGATTCAAGAAGGGCACCTTTTGGTTCAGCACCGGGGATATAGCCGGCTACGACATTTCCATCCGGATAAAGGCCGCGAAGTTTCATTGTCAGTTCACTTCCAATTTGGCCAGTGCTGCCTATGACAAGAATATTTTTCATTTCTGTGTTGATTAGACAATTAAGGGATCTTTTCCCTTGCTTATGAAAAAACGTCGGGAATCCGTCTGCAAAATTACATTAAATTTTTGAATATTGCGCATTATGTCGCAGAAAATTTAATGATTTGTCATCTTTCGCATTCAGAGTTCCCCCAGTATCAGCCGAGCTGTCTTAACATTTTGAACCGGCAGAATGACTTCATCTATGGCTCACGCAGAGAACGCAGAGGTGGTGGGGGCGCAGAGAGGATAAAGAAAAAGCGTGCAGCTTGGGATTTGTATTCCTAAACTGCACGCAATAGATTTTCAGCCTGCTGAAAATCCGACTTACCATTCCCCGTCACCTATGGCGGGGAGAGCATAGGGCGCCGGATGCGGTCATGCCGGAGCCGTCAGGGTCGATACTCTATTTCAATGATCAATGATGAATGATCAATGATTAATTATGGAGACAGTGGTCCGTCAGGGCTCGTGCCTGTCAGCGTAATTATCATTATCAAGCAATTGATGCATTGAAGCATGGAAGGGTGAAGCCCCTTGAGCTTCCAAGTATTAAAGGCTTCTCCTCAGTATTAAGTATCAGCGCTTCGCGCAGTATGAATTTCATAATGCGAGGATACCTTCCATGGGTTGTGGCAGAATGTAATTGTGCTCTTTCCGGGCTTCGGATGGGGATGGCAGGCTGGAAAGCCTGCGTTCCATGCTGAGCGCGGCGCGGAGTGGACCGTCAGGCCTCAGGCCTCCGTGAGGAACTTCTTGCCGGTGATGATTATGAATGATCACTTTCATTTATAATCGGCATAATCGAGTAATGCTTTATGGAGCATTTTTATGTGGGATGACGGTGTTGGATATGTATGAGGTCTATCCTGGATTGGATGCTTCAGGCTGTATTTTCGACCGTCATGCCGCATCGGTCATGTCATGGTTTTGTTTCCGGGGGCAAAGTTAATGGAATTGACTGCCCATTTTGGGCATGAAGCTTTTAATATATGTTAAAGACTGCGCGTTTTTCGTGCAGTCTTACTCTATGGAACATTATTATTACTTACACATCTTTCGCAAGTTCTAATTATATCACGCAGAGGGCGCAGAGTGGCAGGAGGCGCAAAGAGCATGGGAAGTGGGTTTGAATTGAAGTCGTACCGGCTTAAAATTTTTAAAATTCTTTTTCAAAATAGTTGGCTATCTAGAAAAAATTTGTTATCTTTGCCATCAGTAACGTTTTTCTGAAAAATACCGGACAATAATAACAACCACTTTCGGCTTTTAGACGAAAAAACTTTGGATTATCCTTGTAGTCGTTGCAGGCTTTGTTCGACCTACGGATGCGCAGAAACATTGCTAGTTTACTTTTTATAAGAATGAAATTATGGACAACATCAAAAAGACACTCAAAGAGGATTCTATAGATACCTGCGTTCCGGCTAAAAGGAGGCGACAGAGGATGGTCCTTGGGAATGAGGTCAAGAGACTTTGTGATTTTGAACTAATATGCTACTTGTTAATTAAATAGTATTCAAAAAATATGAATATAGAATCAAGCCAAGATAACGAAATCATCCTCTATCAATCTGATGACACTTTATAACCGATACGTCATATTCAATCGGTCAGAAAAAGTTCTTGATGGTCAATGCACATTTCAGAAAAAGTTTTTTTGACCTAAGAGGAAACGACCAATACAAGACATTAAATGCTAAACTTGTCAACTAAATATTTGGATTGACGACCGATATGGCTTAGCCGATATCTATTTTTAACGAACAATTGTATTAAATATCATGAAAACTACTATTAGCATATTACTTACGCTTCTTACTATTTTTGCAGGGAATTCTTCAAGTAAAAGAATCGAGTATCGATATGACAACGCAGGAAATAGAATTATCAAAGAAATAGTAATGACCACAAGAGGATTACCATCCTCTGAAGATGAAGAGAACAATCCTGTGTCAGATAATTTGGACGGTAAAATCATTAAGATATATCCTAATCCTACTAAAGGAATTGTCAAAGTAGAGGTTTCAAATATTGAATTGATAGCAGAAGGATCTATTTATGTATATTCACTTTCAGGACAAACTATTTCACATTCTAATATTACAACAAACATAACAGAAGTAGACATAAGTAATTGTCCTAATGG
>CAMWQF010000080.1 GCA_947176285.1 uncultured Porphyromonadaceae bacterium | reverse complement strand
AATATCTTGACAATGCCCAGGAGTCGATGGAACTCGCTGCCGACTATCTGGAAGAAACCTTAGCCCGTGTTCGTGCAGGCAAGGCATCTGCAAAACTCCTCGATGGAATAAAAGTTGACTACTATGGCAGCATGGCTCCAATCTCCAACGTGGCAAACATATCTGTTCCCGATGCGCGTACCATCGCTATCACACCGTGGGAGAAATCTATGTTCAAAGTAATAGAGAAGGCTATCATCAACTCTGAACTCGGTATCACTCCCGAAAACAATGGTGAAGTAATTCGCCTCTCAATCCCTCCTCTTACCGAAGATCGACGTAAGCAACTCGTGAAGCAGTGCAAGGCTGAGGCTGAAAACGCTAAGGTTTCAGTTCGCAATGCACGTCGCGAAGCCATCGATGGACTGAAGAAAGAAATAAAGCAAGGTCTAAGCGAAGACGTCGAAAAGGATGCCGAAGCCAACGTTCAGAAACTCCACGACAAATACCTTAAGAAAATTGACGAAATCTTCGCTGCAAAGGAAAAGGAAATACTTACAGTGTAATTTAAATTATATAGGCTATAATTGGTCTAATTGGTCTCATAAGACTAATTAGACCAATTAGACTTATTTTGACAGGTTACAAAAACCATATTATCCATGAAAAAGACAATATTATCCGCTGCTCTCGCTATACTTGCCCTCCCTGTGTCGGCACAGACATTCAAAGAGTGGCAAGATCCCAACTTAAATGCTGTAAATCGTGCCCCTATGCGCTCTGAGGCTTTTGCCTTTAAGAAGGGGGAGAAAGGTTCCTTTAAGACCGACAGGAAGATGTCGTCCAATTATCTATCCCTAAACGGTGATTGGAAATTCAACTGGGTTAACGATGCTTCTTCCCGCCCCACTGATTTCTGGAAAAAGGACTTCAACGACAAAGGTTGGGACACCATAAAGGTACCCGGTTGTTGGGAATTGAACGGATACGGAGACCCTCTTTACACTAACATGCCATATGCATGGGATCGTTTCTTTAAAAACAATCCCCCTTTTGTTCCCGAACAGGAAAACCATGTCGGCACATATCGCCGTGAAATATTAGTGCCTGCATCTTGGAAAGGAAAAGAGATTTTCGCCCACTTCGGATCCGTCACCTCAAATATATATCTATGGGTCAACGGTAAGTATGTAGGCTATAGTGAGGATAGCAAACTCGAGGCTGAGTTCAATCTGACTCCATACCTTGTTCCCGGTAAGGAAAATCTCATATGTTTCCAGGTATTCCGTTGGTGTGACGGTTCTTATCTTGAAGATCAAGACTTCTGGCGTCTCTCCGGCGTAGGTCGCGACTGCTATCTTTTTGCCCGCGACAAAAACCGCATTGCTGATATCCGCGTTACTCCTGACCTAACTAATAATTATACCGACGGTGTTCTTGACATAGACCTGTCACTTACTGCCAACAAGCCCGTAACCCTTACTCTTACCGATGCTGATGGCAATACTGTGGCTACAGGCACTGCTTCAAAGTCAGGCAAGACTACAATGAATGTCTCTAACCCTAAAAAATGGTCGGCAGAGACTCCATATCTATACACTCTCACCGCTACAATGGACGGCAACGACGAGGTCATCCCTGTTAATGTCGGTTTCCGCAAGATTGAACTGAAGGGAAATCAGATTCTTGTCAATGGAAAACCGGTTCTCTTCAAAGGAGCGGATCGACATGAACTTGACCCGGATGGTGGCTATGTAGTCAGTCCTGAGCGTATGCTTGAGGATGTGCAGCTCATGAAAAAACTCAACATGAATGCTGTCCGCACTTCCCACTATCCTAATGATGAACTCTGGTATGAACTCTGCGACCGCTACGGTCTCTACGTTGTGGCGGAAGCTAATGTGGAAAGCCACGGTATGGGATATGGAGAGCATACTCTTGCAAAAGATCCTGCCTACCACAAAGCGCATCAGGAGAGAAATCAGCGTAACGTGATAAGAAACTTCAACCACCCTTCTGTGATTTTCTGGAGTCTCGGAAATGAAGCCGGATATGGTCCGAATTTCGAGGATGCATATGATTGGATTAAGGCTTTTGATAATTCACGCGCTGTTCAGTATGAGCAGGCAGGACACGACCGAAAGACCGATATCTTCTGCCCGATGTATTATGGATATGAAGGTATGGAAGCATGGGGTAAGAACCCTAATACCGACCGACCTCTCATACAGTGCGAATACGCCCACGCCATGGGTAACTCAATGGGTGGATTCAAAGAATATTGGGATATTATCCGCAAATATCCAAGCCTTCAAGGTGGTTTTATTTGGGATTTTGTCGACCAAGGTATACGCGTTAAAGACGAAAATGGTGTGGAATACTTCGCCTATGGCGGCGACTTCAACGACTATGACGCAAGCGACAACAATTTCTGTATCAATGGTGTCGTAAGTCCCGACCGTCTCCCTAACCCTCATGCCGATGAGGTGCGCTATTTCTATCAGAATATATGGACCACCCCTGTCGACATCAAGAGTGGCAAGGTCAACGTCTACAACGAGAACTTCTTCCGCGATCTTTCCGACTTATCTCTCGATTGGACTCTTCTCCACGATGGCAAGCCCGTACGTAAAGGTTCCATCTCTAATCTCAATATTGCTCCCGGAGCCACAGAACAGATCACAATCCCATACGGTGATATCTCTGACAAGGGCGAATGGCTTCTCAATGTGAACTATACCTTAAAGGAAACAGATGGTCTACTTCCCGCCGGATACGCTGTAGCCCGCGACCAACTCGAAATATTCATGCCTGCATCTTCTCAATCGCTTGCCTCTTCAACTGTTGTTGATAAGAACACTCAGTTGGCAACTCCGAAGGTAATCAACAATCATGTCAATTTCCTAAAGATAAAGGGTGAGAATTTCCAAATTGAATTTAACCGTCACTCTGGTTTCATGACCAAATATGAGGTTGACGGAATGAAGATGCTTGCGGATGGTGGTCAGTTGACTCCCAATTTCTGGCGAGCACCTACCGACAATGATTTTGGTGCAGGTCTGCAGCGCAGGTATGAGGCTTGGCGCAAGCCCGAGATGAAACTCACCTCTCTTGAGCATCATGAAAAGGATGGTATTATCATTGTGGATGCCAAATATGATATGCCGGGTGTAAAAGGATCTTTGGCATTATGCTATGCCATTACTCCGAGCGGGGAGATCATGGTCACTGAAAGTTTTAAGCCTGCTGAAGGTGCCGAAGGCAGCAATCTCTTCCGTTTTGGTATGCAGATGCAGATGCCTGAGGAATTCGACGCCATTGAGTATTACGGCCGCGGACCTATCGAGAACTATGCCGACCGCAACCATTCTACATTCCTCGGTGTCTACAATCAGAAAGTGGCTGATCAGTTCTATCCCTACATCCGTCCGCAGGAGACAGGCACAAAGACTGATGTGCGCTATTGGAAGCAGCTTAACGCCTCCGGCAACGGTCTGGAATTCGTAGGTCAGGATCCGTTCTCCATATCTGCCCTCAACTACACCATCGACAGTCTTGACGACTATCCTAACAAAGACCGTACCCCCCATAGCCATGGTCCTCTCGTGAAGAAAGCAGACTTTACCAATATCTGCATCGACAAGGCTCAGATGGGTCTCGGTTGCGTCAACAGTTGGGGTGCAGTCCCACGCAGCGAATACATGCTCCCCTACGGCGAATACGGTTTCGCCTTCATGATGAAGCCAGTATTCCACCAGATCCAACCCAAATATTGATTATGGAGAGGAGGTTTTTTTACCTCCTCTCATAGTCTAAATATAAATAGAAAGGTCGAATCCTTATCGGGGATTCGACCTTTATTTAATCTTTAGTAATTAATATTTATTTCTTTGTAAAAGAAACCTTAGCATCTGTGCTCTCAAGTTCGAAACTCAGCACAGAACCATCTTTAGTCACGTCTACATCCTCAATCTTAGAGTATTGTGCAAGGCTTCCGAGGAAGTTTGCTGTCACTGCGCCAAGTCCGTCAGGAGCATCTACGCCAGCCACATCAAGTGTATTCTGGTCGAAAGATAGATAGTAGTCATCATCACCCTTCTCTTCACGAGTCCATTTACCCTCTACTGAGGCTTTTACTGTATAGTTGATTGCATTGCCCACTGAGTCAGGAGCAGTCACTGTATAATCTTTAGTCATCTTCACTGGGCCGTTCCCCTTCTCAGTACCTTCGCTGAATTCGAAGGTAGTGATGGCTGTTGCTGATGTTGTGCCTTCGATTGCAGGAACCACTACTTCAGGAGTAGAAGATGTCCATGTGCCGATCATTTCGTTTTTGTCTTCAGAGCAAGATGAGAGTGTTGCGGCTCCGAAGAGAAGTGCTGCGCCTACTGCGAGCTGATTGATTGTCTTCATAATTTTTCTATTTTAATTATACATCATTACTACTACAACAATCATCATAACTTATAGTTTAAATAGTTTATATGGTTTAAATAGTTTAAACTCTTTAAACTCCTAAACTAAACTATTCCCCCTTATTTCTCCACAAATATAGCCGATCCGAAGCCCGTATTTTCTCCGGAACCGGCATCGAAAACCGATCCCCCTTCTTAACTTCCGACACCGGATCAGTGGTAAGCCTAAGTTCCTCCACCTTGAAAATGAGCGCTCCGGTGGTAGGTCCGGTAACTACGACTTCATCTCCCGGCTTAAGCACACCGCATTCCATCTGAAATTCTCCCACTCCGAGCCTGTCATAGTATCTGATTCCCTTTGCTACATATTCCTTAACACGAGTGCTGCTGCTGCCATACTTGCCGCTCCACTCGCCAAGACGCTGTCCAAGGTAATATCCGTCCCAATATCCGCGGTTGAACACTTTCGCAAGCCTTTCCTCCCATTCTTTCAGTTTCTCATCGCTAAACTCTCCGGCACATATGGCCTCCAGTGCTTCTGAATAGCATTCCACTACTTCCTTCACATATTCCGGTCCCCTCGCACGCCCCTCAATCTTGAATACGCGCACTCCGGAATCCACCATCTTGTTGAGGAAATGAATTGTCTTAAGGTCTTTCGGACTCATTATATATTGATTGTCCACCTCAAGTTGATCACCGGTCTCCTTATCAGTAACTGTATACGACCGGCGGCATATCTGAGTGCAAGCCCCACGGTTAGCCGCAGAGTTCATCTGATGAAGCGAAAGATAGCATTTCCCGCTCACTGCCATGCACAAGGCTCCATGGCAGAACATCTCTAGCCGGATAGGTTGACCATTCGGTCCTGTCAGTCCCTCTTTCTCAATGGCTTCATGTATGGCTTTCACCTGATCGAGATTTAGTTCACGAGCAAGCACCATCACATCCGCAAATTGAGCATAGAATCTCACTGCCTCTATGTTAGTGACATTCACCTGAGTAGATATATGCACCTCCTGACCTATTGACCGGGCATAGAGAATGGCAGCCATGTCAGAAGCAATTATTGCCGAAATCTTAGCAGCATGTGCACGGTCGATGATCTTATGTAGCAAATCCATGTCATTGTCATAGATCACCGTATTGACTGTCAGATAAGTCTTGACACCCTTCTCAGAGCAACGTTTCACTATCTCGTCCATATCGTCGGCTGTGAAATTGGCACTCGATCGTGAACGCATATTTAGTCCCTCAATGCCAAAATACACGGCATTCGCACCGGCACTCAAAGCCGCTGCCAGCGACTCCCAGCTCCCTACAGGAGCCATTATCTCAAAATCCTTTCTATTCATTTGGTAGCAATATAAATAGTAATCACTCCCAAAGTGAGTGATTTGAACCGAGCATCCCTAAATCCCGCCCTCTCCATCATTGCAGTCATCTCTCCTCGCTGCGGACATGCGGCTATCGACTCCGGAAGATAAGAATAAGCACGCGTATCATGCGACACCATCCTTCCGATCACCGGTATCACACGTCGTGAATATATCCGGTAAAGAGATTTTATAAATCCATTTGCCGGCTCGGAAAGTTCTATCACGCATATCACTCCCCCGGGTTTCATCACTCGATGCATCTCCCTATATCCATCCTCCAGATGCTCGAAGTTTCTCACTCCATATGCCACTGTCACCATATCGAATGTCTCATTCGGAAATGGCATCTTCAGACTATTTCCTTCTATGAAAGTGATATGATTCTGTGCATCCGAATCCATTCCCTTAAGTTTCTCCGAAGCTATCTTCAGCATCCCTGCAGAAAGGTCGAGCCCTGTGATGTGTGCCTTAGGGAAAAGTTCATGCAGACGAAACGACACGTCGCCCGTCCCGCAAGCCACATCAAGCGCCAGTTTTGGAGCGCCATGGGGGAGACTTGCCGACGCCATCTTGAGCGCACGGTTGCGCCAGTTCACGTGCAGTCCGCCCGTCATCATTGTGTTCATGAAGTCATAAGAAGGAGCGATCGAGTCAAACATTTCCCCGACTTGCTTCCCCTTTGCCTCCTCATCATTATACGGCTTTACATCTTCCGCATTTCCCATCATCATACTTTATGCTTAATACAGAGGCGAAGCCTCCAATACTTCGAGTGAAGCACTATAGCCTATTCACTCTATCTCTTTAGTATAACTCCTGCGTCGCTTATGCTGCCTGTTGGTAAACGATTCCCATTGGTTCTGCACCTTCGCATTGCTTTCAAGTTCCGGATTAGACTCTACATATTTATATCCATGATTGATGAAAGCGGGGATAAGGTCTTGGAAAAGAAGTGCGTTCACCCCTTTCCCTTGATATTCAGGTTTCACTGCTATCAAAAGCAGGTCCACACGGTCATTCTTTCCCTTAAGTCCTTTCAGCAGATGCCACCATCCAAGCGGCAACATCTTTCCCTTAGATTTCTGAAGTGCTTTGCTCATTGACGGCATGCAGATGCCAACTCCCACTAATTTCTCGTCGGAGTCTACGATGCAGCTGACAAGGCTGAGGTCTAATAGACCCAAATATACCTCGATATAATGCTCTATTTGGCGGTCAGTGAGTGGGGAATACTGGTAAAGCTTCTCATATGCTTCGTTGATGAGTTCGAAGAGTGCCCTTCCATATTTCTCTTTGATTTCCTTCTTGCTGGTGAATTTCACCACTTTAAGACCGAATTTCTTCTTCACTATCTCAGAAATTCTGTTATGCTTGTCAGGAACTCCCTCCGGCACTTCCATCAAAAATTCTACCCAATCCGTATCTTTTTCATACCCAAGGGCATGCATATGCTCGGGGTAATAGGAATAATTGTAGATCGTAGCCATGGTGCTTAGCTGGTCGTAGCCTTCCACAAGCATCCCTTCGTAGTCAAGATCGGTGAATCCGAGCGGACCTACTATGCGTTTAAGTCCACGCTCCTTGCCCCATGCTTCTACTGCCTCGAGCAGTCCGCGCGACACCTCTATCTCATCTGTGAAGTCAATGAAACCGAAACGTATATCCTTCGCCCCATGTTTCTCATTGAGCGTATTGTTGATGATACCCGCTATTCGTCCCACAGGCTTGCCATTCTTGTAAGCCATGAAGCAGCGCACGTCGCAGAAGTCATACGCCGGGTTTTTCTTCGGATTGAGGGTATCCACATCGTCGCTTACCAATGGCGGCACGAAATACGGATTATCCTCATACATATCAATCTGGAACTGCACAAACTTCTTCAGTTCCGATGGTATCATCTCGATTTCCTTTATTTCAATCATTTCTTTAGTGGTCTTAGTCGATGCATGCATTCATTTCAAGCATCTGAAAAATACTGTTCCTGCCTCCCGCTTTAGGGGCAGTATGGATTTCTCACCGCATCGATAGCGTTATTGCGATTAGGGCTCCAAGCATCATGATTATGAAGCCGAGAAGCATGATTATGGTAGAGGTTCGGCTTCTTTGGCTGATAGCCATCTTGAGGTCTTGTACGCTGTCTATCGGTCCCTCGGGGTCTGCCGCTTTTTTCGCTACGCGGCGTAGTTTCGGTAGCTGCTCCGGCAGATTGTCGAGAACTTCATTGATCAGTTGTCCGTATTTGATGATATCCTGCTTCGTATCCTGAGGCTCAAGCCTGTCCCTATGGTCATATCCCACATTGATAAGCTTCAGATTCTCATTATACTCCGTGAAGATAATATTTTCCGCTGTGATAGGAGGGTGCTTGATATGGTTTTCCTGCATATACTCCATCGCATCCGGAAGCTGAGTCGTGAGCCGCTGGATGATCTTCGGTGTCAATCGCTTCTCATCGATGAGCCTTCGAAGTGAATACCCATACACGTCGTCTGTCACGATAGCCCTCCCTATTCCCGGAATTTCCTCGAAATCTGTCACCACTACAATATTTGGATGCAAAAGATTGTAGCGGATGTCAAACTCCTTCTCGATGATGGCCTTATACTTCGGATCGTCGCGATATTGCTCCTTCAGGGCTTTGAGCATGATCCACTTTCCGTATTTCTTTACGGTATATACGTCGTAGATATCCTCCTCCCATTCCGGTAGGAGCGTCAGTTCCGACCAGCGACCCGTCGGATCGCTAATCGGTATCAACTTCTCTTCCTTACTTATATAAGCACTCATCTTTTTTATGAATTTCCTTTCACCCCGCCACCTAGATCCCTAAACACCTCGCCACCTAGACACCTCGATCCCTTGACACCCAGACGCCTAGATCCCTCGACACCTAGATCCCTCGATCCCTCGACACCTAGCCATCAATTAATCATGTCAAATCCCGTATATTTCCTCAGGCATTCCGGCACTACAATACCTTCCGGTGTCTGATTGTTCTCCAGGAGGGCTGCAACAATGCGTGGCAATGCCAGTGCACTGCCGTTCAATGTATGGCAAAGATGTATCTTCTTGTCCTCTGCACTTCTATATCGGCATTTCAGGCGGTTGGCTTGGTATGTCTCAAAGTTGGAAACAGAGCTTACTTCAAGCCATCTCTTCTGGGCTGCGCTATACACCTCAAAATCGAAAGTGATGGCTGATGTGAAACTCATGTCGCCGCCGCAAAGGCGAAGTATATGCCAAGGCAATCCCAGTTTCTCCAGAAGTCCCTGAACATGGTCTTTCATCTCTTCCAATGCTGCATAAGAGTTTTCTGGCTTCTCAATGCGCACGATCTCCACCTTGTCAAACTGATGCAGGCGGTTCAGTCCACGCACGTCTTTTCCGTAGCTTCCGGCTTCCCTGCGCCAGCATGGTGAGTATGCGCAGTTTTTCTTAGGTAGTTCTGCCTCTGGGATGATCACATCGCGGTAGATATTGGTCACCGGCACTTCTGCTGTAGGTATCAGGTAAAGATTATCGAGCTGCACATGATACATCTGTCCTTCTTTGTCAGGAAGCTGACCTGTGCCGTAGCCGGAAGCCTCATTCACTACAAAAGGAGGCTCAACTTCGATATATCCCGCTTTCCATGCCTCATCGAGGAAGAACTGCTGAAGCGCTCTCTGAAGGCGCGCTCCCTTTCCAATATAGAAAGGAAATCCGGCTCCGGTCACCTTCACACCCATTTCAAAGTCGATGATGTTGTATTTCTTTGCCAATTCCCAGTGGGGGAGCGCATCCTCCGGAAGTTCCGGGATTACGCCGCCGGTCTTCTCCACAACATTGTCTTCTGCTGTCTTTCCCTCAGGAACACCCTCATACGGAAGGTTCGGCACAGTTAGAAGCAGCGAGGTCATCTTCTCCTCGCACTCTGCAAGACGATCCTGCAGACCGGCTGTTTCCCCTTTGATGCGGGCCACTTCAGCCTTAGCCTGTTCTGCCTCATCCTTCTTGCCCTCCTTCATCAGCATTCCAATCGACTTTGAAAGCTTGTTAAGCTGAGCCGAATCAGACTCTGTCTTCTGCTGAAGGCGACGGCGTTCTGCATCAATTTCAAGAATCTCTGTAATGACAGCGCGGCCATCAAAGCCCTTCACTGCCAGACGGCTGATCACAAACTCCGGATCCGCCTTTATAGTATTCAATAATAACATCTCTTTCTATCTTTTTTCTTATTAGTCTAATTAGTCCAATTAGTCTAATTAGTCTAATTAGTCCAATTAGCTCAATAAATTTTTCACTACTCCCTGAATAGTGCGTCCGTCTGCCCTTCCGGCAAGCTTCTTAGTGGCAACTCCCATCACCTTGCCCATC
>CAMWQF010000079.1 GCA_947176285.1 uncultured Porphyromonadaceae bacterium | reverse complement strand
CGGAAGGCAACAATGAGGCTTTCGACTCATTGCTCAAGCGTCATCAAGACAAGACTTTCAACTATATCCTGCGAGTAGTAAAAAACGAGGATATAGCGAACGACATATTTCAGGAGACCTTTGTAAAGGCAATCCTGACAATCAAGCAAGGACGCTACACTGAGAATGGAAAGTTTCCCGCATGGATTTCGAGAATAGCTCATAATCTGATAATTGACTATTATCGTCAAGAAAAATCCGAAAATATGCAAAGCACAGATATTGAGGATATAGATATTCTCAATAAGAAGGAGTTGTGCGAAGGCACGATTGAAGATCGTATTATTTCCGATCAAATAAGAGACGATGTTAAAATGCTCGTGACTCAATTGCCCGACCTTCAGCGTGAAGTTTTGACTATGCGGTATTACAAAAATCTATCTTTCAAAGAGATAGCAGAAAAGACCGGTGTAAGTATCAATACTGCACTCGGAAGAATGCGCTATGCTATCATCAATCTCCGCAGAATAGCACAGGAAAAAGATGTAGCACTGACATTCTGACTATCCTCATAAACGTTTTTTATTGCGGACTTATCAAAAAACACTTGATGAGTCCGCAATATTTTTAGTTATTATTTACAAGGCATGGATATAAACATTTCAATATAGTCAAACGTTGTATTAACAAAACCTAAATAATAAAAAAATTAAATATTATGAAAACCTATCAAAAAGCAATCAAGGAATCAAAACCTACCCTCGTGGTATTCCTTCACCATGGCGGTCAGGATGTAGTGGAAATAAAATACATAACTGACGATGTCAAAGCAAAATATGGCGATAAAGCCAATATAGTTAGGGCTGATGATCCTTATGGAAAACTTAAGGTGGAATACAAACTTGAGGAGTATCCGACATACATCTTGTTTAAGGAGGGTCAGGAACTAATGAGAGAAAGCGGAAAAAAGAGTGAATCAGAACTTAGCGAAATGATTGATCGCGCCCTTTGATTTTTATTCCTCTCATTTATATAGAAAGTGAATGAACATCTTTATAAAATGCCGATAAGAAAAAACTTCTTATTGGCATTTTTTTGTTTATTTACTTACAATATAAGAGCATTTCTTTGCGTTATGATAATGTAATTATTAAAAGAATATGCCTATGACAAACGGTTCTACTTCCATTTTGTCATCAGCATCAAGTCAACAGTCTATGAAATCACCCCGTAAAATCACAATTGAAATGATCCGACAGTTTGCCAGGACCTGTATTTCGCTTAAAGACATGAACTTTGATGTAATGATGGCTAATTAAAGCGAAAAAAAGCACTCGAAGGAGTGCTTTTTTGTATATATTGGAAGGTTATTTCTTACGTTTTTTCATTCTCACCACATTCTCCACATGATGAGTATGCGGGAACATATCTACAGGCTGCACATCAGTGACAATATAATCACTGTCCATCAGAGCAAGGTCTCTTGCCTGAGTTGAGGGATTGCAACTGACGTAGACAATAGTCTCAGGAGAAGCATTCAATATCACTTTCACAACATCTTCATGCATTCCTGCTCGAGGAGGATCAATGATCAACACATCAGGAACTCCATGCTCCGCCACAAACTCATTAGTGAGGATATCCTTCATATCACCGGCATAAAACAAAGTGTTGTCAAGACCATTTACCTCAGCATTCAGTTTTGCATCATCAATGGCTGCTTCGACATATTCAATACCGACCACTTTCTTGGCACCACGCGCAACAAAGTTAGCAATGGTTCCGGTACCTGTATAAAGATCGTAGACCAAAGGAGGCTCCCCAACTCCGGCATAGCCATACCTTTCTACTTCTGAATCCGAAAGTTCCTCTTTTGGTGACATTCCGGCAAACTTGCGCGCAACCTTATACAGTTCATATGCTTGCAATGAGTTGGTCTGATAAAATGACTTGGCATTAACCCTGAATTTTAGACCTTCCATCTCCTCTTCTATATAGTCCGGTCCTGCCCACGCTATTATTTTCTGATCAGAAATAGTGTCGTTGAGTTTAAGATTGACCACATACAACAAAGAAGTAATCTCCGGGAACGATACCTTAAGATAGTCCATAACGAGACTTATCTTTTCAGGATCATCTTCTCCAAACTGCAGGCAAACCATGCATTGTCCGGTAGAGGCAATCCGGATCATAAGAGTGCGAAGCAAGCCCTTATTTTCCTTAAGATTATAGAAAGACAGTTGATTTTTTTCTGCAAATTCATAGAGTCCATTTCGGATTTGATCGCCCAGCGAAGACTGAAGATGACATTCGTCAATATGATATACTTTATCGAACGCCCCGGGAATGTGAAATCCAAGAGCATTTGAGGAGTCATCAAACACCTTTCCACTCTTCACATCCTCCCAGGTACGCCATTTTTTATCGGAGAAGGTGTATTCCATTTTATTGCGATAACGCCATGTCTCCTTACTTCCAAGTATAGGAGTGATATCCGGTATCTCGATCTTCCCTATCCTTGTCAGAGCATCAAATACTGTCTGCTGTTTGCATTCAAGTTGCTTTTCATAAGGGATATGCTGCCACTTGCAACCGCCGCATATGCCAAAATGTTGGCACTCCGGCGTAATCCTAAATGGAGATGGAGAGACTAATCTCTCGATATGGCCTTCAGCAAAAGAATGCTTTTTGCGGTCAATCTTTATATCTGCTAAGTCGCCCGGAGCACCATATGGGATAAACACAACAATGGCAGACTCATCTTCAGGACGCATTTTCACTCGTGCAAGAGCCTTTCCTTCAGCAGCCATTGCAGTAATCTCCACATTCTCAAGAAGAGGAAGAAATTTCGGTTTTCTTGCCATAATAAAAATTATTCAATCACAATATCGTAGTGCTCAAGAAATTCCATTGTCTTGGCTATATAGTCCTCCATCACAACATCATCCTCCACAAAAGGAACAGACTCGCGATAATCTTGCATTAACTTTTCGATTATTGGAGATGACTTAAGCGGACGACGGAAATCTATACCTTGAGCTGCATTCATAAGTTCGATTCCAGCAATATACTGCAGATTTGATACTATCTTATGCAATTTAGTGGCTGCGTTGGCACCCATCGACACAAGGTCTTCCTGACCGTTGCTGCTGACAATTGAGTCACAACTTGCAGGCCACGCATACATCTTATTCTGGCTCACCATTGACGCGGCTGCATACTGAGGTATCATAAAGCCACTGTTTAAGCCGGGTTTAGCAACAAGGAATTCCGGGAGTCCACGATTTCCAAATATCAATTGTGCGACTCTTCGTTCAGAAATGTTGCCCAATTCATGCAGAGCCACACCCATATAGTCAAATACAAGCGCAAGCGGTTCGCCATGGAAGTTTCCACCGGACACAACTAAATCTTCATCCGGGAATACTGTGGGATTATCTGTCACAGAATTAATCTCTATATGCAAAACCTCAGTGACATGACGCATGGCATCCTTTACCGCCCCATGCACCTGAGGGATGCAACGGAAGGAATAAGGATCTTGCACATGCTCCTTTTCCTGCGCAATGATCTCGCTGCCGGCAAGAATCTTCCTAAATACCTCACCTGTCTCAATCTGACCCTGATGAGGACGAACCCTCTGAATGCACTCCCAAAACGGCTCTATGCGACCGTCAAATGCTTCTAAACTCATGGCTCCAAACATATCGAAGCAATTCACGAGATGCCATCCGTCAATAAGAGCCTTGATTCCGTTGGCGCTCATAAACTGAGTGCCGTTGAGGAGTGCCAGACCTTCTTTTGACTTCAGTTTAATAGGTTTCCATCCAAAACGGTCAAGAGCGTCTTGACCTTTAGTCACCTTTCCGTCAACAACAACATACCCCTCTCCTATCAAAGGAAGGAATAAATTTGCAAGAGGAGCCAGGTCTCCGGAGGCTCCGAGCGATCCCCGATCATATACAATAGGAAGCACATCATTGTTGTAAAAATCGAGAATTCTCTTAACAGTCTCAACCTGCACACCACTAAATCCCATAGAAAGAGCATGGGCTTTAAGAAGAAGCATCAGTTTTACAATTATCTTGTCAACGGGTGTTCCTACAGAACATGAATGACTCTTGATTAGATTTTCCTGAAGAGTGACAAGGTCGGAAGGAGCAATGTGGCGGTTGCAAAGCGAGCCAAAACCAGTGGTCACACCATAGATAGGTACAGTATTCTCATCGGTTTTCGTATCGAGGAAATCGCGACAATGCTGAATTTTTTCAATTGCCTCGTCTGATAGAGTCAATTTAGCATTATCCTTGAGAATTTTCTCTATAAGGTCGTAGGTCAGCAAGGAACTGCCTATCGCATATTCTGTCAATTTTTTCATTTTGCTGGTTATGAATCAAAAAGTATTTTCCCTTTTGCAATTGTTGTCTTCACGCAATTCATGCCTACATAATAAGGAAGCATATTGATATTGTCAAAGTCAAGAATCACTACGTCACCATCCTTGCCCGGTTGCAGAGACCCCTTTCTATCTGCAAGTCCACAGGCAGCCGCTCCATTGAGTGTCAAGGCAGTTATGGTTTCCTCAATGCTCATATTCATATATATGCAAGCAAGAGCAATAGTAAGAGGAATCGAACCGGAGAAGCAACTTCCCGGATTAAGGTCGGTAGCAAGAGCCACTGCACATCCTCCATCAATCATCTTGCGGGCGGGAGCATAGTTCTCTTTGAGAGCAAAAGCAGTCAAAGGAAGGAGAGTTGCCACTGTTCCCTTTTCAGCCAAGGCTTTGATACCCTCGTCGCTGATATGCAGGAGATGGTCGGCACTAACTGCGCCAAGTTCGGCAGCAAGTTCGGCACCTCCAAGCGGAACAATCTCATCTGCATGGAATTTAAGTTTATATCCCAACGCTTTTGCAGCGTTCATCAATCTTCTTGAATCTTCAATCTCAAAAACATTCTTTTCAGTAAAGATGTCGCAGAACTTTGCAGCCTTCCTGAACTTTGGAAGCATATCATTGATGATCAGGTCAACATATTCTGATGTGCGTCCTTTGTACTCTTCCGGCACAGCATGCGCCCCTAAGAATGTGGAGACAACTTCAATTTTTTTCTTTGCGGCAAGTCTGCCAATTGCTGCGAGCATCTTTGCTTCAGTTGCGTAGTCAAGACCATAACCGCTCTTTGCTTCGACAGTAGTGACTCCCATGCTGATCATGCGATCCATCAACCACTCAGCGTTTTCAACAAGTTCCGCTATTGAAGCCTTACGGGTGGCATTCACAGTGCTTTGTATTCCACCACCCTTTTCCATTATGCTCATATAAGAAGCACCCTCAAGACGCATCCTGAATTCATCCGGACGGAATCCTCCGAATACCATATGAGTATGAGAATCAACAAAACCGGGAAGCACTACTTTTCCTTGGGCATCTATCTCCTTGAAGGTTGCTCCCTTTCCAAAAAGAGAATAAATCTGACGGAGAGGATTTGAATTACCAACATATCGAATAATGCCGTCTTTTATCAGAATGGCGCCATCTTCTATTACATTGAGACGCTTCATAGCTTCACCCTTTGCGGCTTCCACACCGAGGGGCGTAACTATAGTTGCGTGCTTAATATATATATTTGACATCTTTAATAATTGAGAATTGAGAATTGAGAATGTTGAATTGAGAATTGAGAATTGAGAATGTTGAATTGAGAATTTAACTACGGCTGATTAAAGAATTGATCTGAGATATTCTTCGTTGGCGATGAAGGGTTCGGTGATCATGAAGCCGTTTTCGGCTTGGGTGTCGTTCCATTCCTTGACAGTTGCCATGGCATTTTCGTTGCGTGCCCAACTACGTCGAGCCACACCACCCATCACATCCCAAAGCATAGCCTTTGTAAGGATCTCATCCACTCTGTCGCTACCATCACAGATCATACCAAAGCCTCCGTTGATTGCTTTTCCTATTCCGACACCACCTCCGTTGTGGAGAGCCACGAGACTCATGCCTCGCGCACAGTTACCGGCGAAGCATTGCACTGCCATGTCTGCCATTACGTTTGATCCATCTTTGATATTAGAAGTTTCACGGAATGGAGAGTCTGTACCGCTTACGTCATGATGGTCTCTGCCAAGCATTATCGGGCCTACTTCTCCTTTGCGAACCATATCATTGAACTTCAATGCTATCTTTAGTCGACCCATTGCATCTTGATAGAGGATACGAGCCTGAGTTCCGACAACGAGAGCATTCTTTTCCGCATCGCGAATCCATACCCAATTGTCCATATCCTGTCCACGTCGCTCCTTTGGAATGCAGTCCATGGCAGCCTTGTCAGTCTTCACCAAGTCCTCATGCTTACCACTCAGGCATACCCAACGGAATGGACCATAACCATAGTCGAAAAGCATCGGACCCATGATATCCTCCACATACGAAGGCCAGATAAATCCATCTTTTTCATCCACACCGTTTTTTGACAATTCCTTGACTCCTGCATCATACATAGCCTTCATAAAGGAGTTGCCATAGTCGAAGAAGTAAGTACCTCGATCAACGAGAGACTTGATAGCTGCATAATGACGATGAAGTGTCTCATCTACAAGACGACGGAATTCTTCCGGATTATCATGAAGCAGACGTGTGCGTTCTTCAAACGAAAGACCTACCGGGCAATATCCACCTTCATAAACAGCATGGCACGATGTCTGGTCGCTGAGAAGTTCAATTTTCTTATTCTCTTTTACCGCATATTCAAGAAGGTCTACTATATTGCCATGATAAGCAATAGACAGAGGTTTCTTTTCTGCCATGGCTTCCTCGGCAAGCCGGAAGGCTTCAGCAAGATCATCGGTGACAACTTGAACCCAGCCTTGATTCTTTCTAGTAGCGATTCTGGATGCATCAACTTCTGCCACAATCGAAACAGCGCCGGCTATATCTGCAGCTTTCGGCTGAGCACCACTCATGCCTCCAAGACCTGAACTTACAAATAGATGCCCGCGAAGGTCGCCATCTTGTGGCACTCCAAGTTTCATTCTGCCTGCATTCAGTATGGTATTAAATGTTCCATGCACAATACCTTGCGGACCTATGTACATCCAACCACCGGCAGTCATCTGCCCATAGTTGGCAACCCCCATCTGCATCGCCTCGTGCCAATCATGGAGGTTATCAAACATACCTACCATCATTGCATTTGTGATGATTACACGTGGAGCTTCAGGACGAGAGGGGAAAAGCCCAAGAGGATGACCGGATTCCACTACTAGAGTCTGGTCTTCTGTAAGATTCTCGAGATATTTTTTGATGAGCCGATACTGAAGCCAGTTTTGGCAGACCTGTCCTGTTTCGCCATATGTGACGAGTTCATATGGATAGAGTGCTATATCGAAGCAGAGGTTGTTGTCTATCATCACTTGGAAAGCCTTTCCAGCAAGACATTTACCTTTATATTCATCTACCGGCTTGGCTTTTAAGTCACCTTGCGGACGCCATCGGTAGGCATAGATTCTGCCACGTGTGCGGAGTTCTTCAAGAAACTCAGGTGCAGCCTTCTCATGGAGTTCTTCCGGAAGATAGCGGAGAGCATTTTTAAGAGCTGTAATAGTCTTTTCCGGAGTTAGAGTATAGTGACGGTCCGGAGCTCTGCGGATGCCGTCTGCAAATTTTGGATCTTCGGGCCATTCTGCCGAAAGAAGGATTCTGTTGTCAGCCATATATCAGGTCAGTTGTATTCGATTGTGGTTCACACCCACTTCTCGTGAGTTTTTCTACAAAATTAATCAAATTTTGCCAAATGACAAAAAACTGACCATTTTTTTAGGCCACGTTTCAAAAAAACGGGCATTAGTTTTCAATCGCTTCTCACTGCATCTCAGAAATGATATTGCCGTCATCCGTAACGCCTTCAATGAATATCTGATAGTCAGAGGAGACAGGGAATTTCAAATTAATGGTATGACCACTCCCATCAAATCTGACGCTCGGCATCCAAAGAAGTGTGGGGTGCGTCTGTAGATCATATTCATCTGCATCAACTGATAGCAGAGGACTCGCATATTCCTTGTATCTCTGATACCCGAGCGGAAGATAATCTTTCAATTCAAACTGCTTCTCCTTTGTACGTTTGTCTCCCGACGATGTAGTCAGAACCAGGATTCCTCCAAATCCGCCGGATTTAATAAAATCCAGTCTCTCTATACTGCTGAATGGTATATAGCGTTCCAGATCCGCTAAAGTCGGAGTGAAGATTGCGTTTCCTTGACTGTTAGAGTTGGAAGATGCTCCGCCAGACTTCATACGCTTATTGTATGGATTGGCGTTTGCAAGCGATCTATCCGCAAAGCGAGAAGTGGCGTATGTGCCGGGTATAGATACGTTAAGTATGCCGGAGTCTTCGGAAGCGCTTTCGCCAGGCATATCAAACTGAGTCCCGTCTATTACATAGCCAACTTTTTCGTTTCTATATACAAGGTAGCCATTTCTGACACTCATTCCGGGTATACCCCTCAGAGCCTGCTCCAACGAAGTAATCCCTTTTTTGCTGAAATATTCTGCTTTCCTGGTATAAGATGACATTGCTTGATATATATCCATTTCAGAATTCTTGTTGAAAGCCTGCACCTTTATTTCATCAAGCATAATCCAGCGGATGTTTTTGAAATATTCTGCAACGTCTAAATCCATTGCGCCTGCTGCTACTTCTCGCAATCTATCTATCGAGGGGTATTCTTCTTCATCTATGTCATAATTGCTCTCATTGTTTCCATTCACATTCATAGCACGAAAGATAAATGAGGTACCCTCGGGCAAATCAAAACCGTTAAGGCGGAAGTTTCCTTGCGCATTGGTCTCGTCGAAAGTACCGAAGTTAAGCTTGGGAGCAATTGCATAGACAAGCACCCCCTTCATGGGTTTTCCCTTCCATCTTGATCGCACCTGTCCGGATATCTCCTGTCCTATTTCGAGCGGAATCAAAGGCTCTTCATATCTACCTTTAATTGCTTCAGGAATATTATAGCGGCTCCATCCGTTTACCATCATCAGCAAATCAAGGTTCTGTTCCGCTTCAGGATCATTTGAGAAATAATAAGCGGGATTCTCTATCCTGCCACGCAACTCACTTTCCAGCATAAGCCTTGTGAGAATGTCCCTATCATTTTTCTCTTGCAATATCTTTCCATTTACAATTCTCACAGCACAATCTCCGGATGTCCCGACAGGATTTTTCAGCGTCAAGGACATTGAGTCTCTGCTTACGCTCGATATTTTTGGATCATTCCGATCTGCACCTATAAAAAACAGACGTTCACTCATCACGATGCTGTCTGATCGCGACACCAGCAATGCTTGATACAGTCCGGATGGCAATTCCTTTCTGTCTATGTAAAGAGGTTCGTCGGCTGAAATTGGAGAAGCAAGAATGCCGCTTCCTCTCAAAGCCAAAATCAATTCAAGATCATGCCCCTCCCCGCCTGCAACACTGAAGTATGATCTGTCGTCTGCCACATCATATCGCAATGACGCGGCTCCGGATTTTGGAGTGCCTATATCGACAGTTTTCGCCTCCCCCTCGGGTCCAGTATATTCAGCTACGTAACTGCGATGGCTCTCAGGTGTAATCACGACACCTCCCATTCCGTTGTGGGCAGTGCTGAATTCCGCGATTGCATTCCCTAAATCGTCACGTATCACTCCTGACGCAAATACTCCCTTTCCTTCTTCATCAGTAGCCTTGAACGCTACCCTGCAAGGCACTTCGCCGATAAGCCATCCCCCTTCCGGGAAGAATACCATATCTGTCTTTTCCACGGGATATTCCACCGGCACGTATCGGCGATAGTCTCCAAATCTGACAAGAACCATATCCTCATTTTTATCACGCCTGAACTTACGGCTAAAACCTTTGCTTGCATCCGGCATTTCTTTAGATTTTCCATCCGGCATGGTCCATGACATGATATTGTAGTTCATTTTCTCGTCATTTACCGACCTGATCTTAAACGATCCCTTGACTTCACCGGGAGCAGTCGGCGTAAACTCTGAGTCAATCACATATTTTGAACTGTATTGCGAAAGAAGTCTTAAGGGCTTGCGAAAAAAATAGTCTTTTCCTTCGTTTTCCGAATACATTGTATATGCTGCCAATGTATAATCACCTTCATAAATATCCTCATCGA
>CAMWQF010000078.1 GCA_947176285.1 uncultured Porphyromonadaceae bacterium | reverse complement strand
CACTCGCCCAAATCCGCCCCAGGGACTCTCAAATTTTTATGAGATGGGCTCTTAGTTATTTCCAATTGCAAATCTACTTATAAATTCCGACATTGCCAAACAGTAGGAACAAAAAACGTGAAATATTATATAGTGAAGGTTTTATCAACTACAATCTCGAAGCCACTGTAAGAAATGCAACTAACTATTGAAATACTTAGACATTTGGAGGACTTATATCAAGACAACCATTTCATTGATTGATGCGTTATATTAACAAAAAAAACTTAATACTATGGAAAGAAAAGAACTCACTGACATTATAGCTGCAAAAGTGGCTGAAGTCATCGACAATCCCGGATACTGGGGTGAGGACCCTCAGATAAGTATAATACCTACAACTCTGTTAGTTGGCATTGAACGGCATGAAGATGCCGACCGATCAATTGCTTTTAGTGACTATGCTATTGAAGAGGATGCTGTGGAAGATGGAGATTATTCGGAAGATGCGGCTGATTTCCAATCAGCTTCCGATCCTGATTTATATCCGGTAGGGACTTTGATTGATTACGTTAACAAGAAACCCGATTTGAAAAAAATCAGCAGACTCGTTGATCAATACATACCTCAGAAGGAGGAAAATCTTTATGCCGAGTAATTGATGTAAATCTCCAATTGTAGATACATTATTAGCCATATGAACAATCGTGATTTGTTTATATGGCTGATTTCATAATTCCTGAACCGATCTGTAGATATTCTTTTAGACGAATATGTTGCCAAATCCATTTATTATACTTAAATTTGCAATGAATTCTTCGCTTTCGTTTCGGAAGTATATTTTAACGTCCATTTTATTAATGTCCATCATATGAAAAATTTTTTACTTTTCGCGCTTTCAATTTTCTTTTGTACAAATGCTACTGCTCAGACTCCTAAATATTCCGAATCGATGGTTAAGTCGCATGGGAAGGAATGGTCTGCCGACAAGGCTTGGGATTACGTCAGTGGTCTTGTTGCCAAAACAATACTGATGTATTGTGAACAGTATCCGGATGACAAACTTTCGGCTCAAGCCTATGGCTGGTGTAAGGTATATGCTGACAACGCCATAGATGCCGATGGAAACTTTTACAACTTTAAGAAGGGGAGTCTTGACAATATCGCCTCCGGCAAGGTGCTTTTTGATCTCTATGCTCACGAGTCATCGGTCAATCCAGCCAAAGGCGAGCGTTATCGCCTTGCTGCCGACTACCTTTACAACTATCTGCGCTATGAATATAAGCGTATCGCGCTCACTGAGGGTAAGGGCGGATTCATACACAAAGACTCTTACCCATATCAGATGTGGCTTGATGGACTCTATATGGGAGCGGCATTTTATGCTGAATATCTTTCAACATTCGCTCCGGATGATTATGAGGCATGGTCTGACATTGCCTTGCAGTTCACTACCATACATAGCCACACCTACGATGCACAAAAATCCCTCAATTATCATGGTTGGAGTGCCAAACCATCTGATGCCAATTCTTTCTGGGCAAACCCCAGTGGCGCTTTCAAAGGATGCAGTAAGGAATTTTGGGGACGCGGCATGGGATGGTATGCAGCCGCTTTGGTGGATGTGCTTGCAATGATGCCTCGTGAGCATCCTGAGTATGCTGCTGTGGTTGAAATTTTCGCACAGGTAGTCGATGGCATACGTCGTTGGCAGGATCCTGAAAGTGGTGTATGGTATCAGCTTTTGCAGTACGATGATTCGTTTGTGAGTGCTAAGGGTCACCGCAACTATCTAGAGGCATCCGCATCTTGTATGTTCACCTATGCTTTATTTAAAGGCATAAGGCTCGGACTCCTTGACAATACGGAGTTCAGTCCTATAGCCATGAAAGCTTACGATGGTTTGATTGCCACTTTTATCACCGAGAGTTTTAATGGGGTCGACATACACAATATATGCCGGTCTGCCGGACTTGGCCCATCCAACAAGTGGGAGCGTAACGGCACAGCCGATTATTATCTCGATGGTAGTGATGTCAACATTGTCTCCAACGAGGGTAAAGGTATCGGCTCGTTCATAATGGCAAGCCTTGAGTATGAAAAATATGCTGAGTCAGCAGTGCAAACCACTATTGCCGACCCAGCATCTAAAGTTATGATATTTGATATCTACGGTCGTCGTCTCCACTCGGTGCCAAAAGGTCTCTACATAGAGGTGCGCGACGGAATATCAACAAAGAAATTGAATAAGTGATTATTCGGTTCCTGTATGGCCGAATGCTCCATCGCCACGCTCAGTTTTGTCTATACGTTTAACGGGTTCCCATTCCACATGAACATATTCCTTTATCACCATCTGCGCTATTCGTTCTCCGGGGGTGATAGTGTAAGGCTCATTGGATAGGTTGATAATAATGATGCCAATATCGCCTCTGAAGTCTGCGTCGACAGTACCCGGTGTATTGACGATCGAGATTCCATGCTTTAGGGCGAGTCCTGAGCGGGGTCGTATTTGGCATTCATAGCCTTGCGGCAACTGCATGCGCAGACCAGTCGGAATCAGGCAACGTTCGAGCGGTCCGAGGGTGATTGGTTCCGTAATGTTGGCGTGAATATCCATGCCTGCTGCCGAGTGGGTCTCGTATGCCGGCAGATCGTAGGGAGAGTCATTTATGATCTTGACTTTTATATGTTCCATATCGATAAGTTTAAGTAATAAAGGTTGATGCTATTTTAACAAATCATATTGCCAGACAGTTTTGTTGCTCTCAGGATTTCCCGCTTTCCACCGGGTGGGCCCGGTAAGCGTTCTGTGAGGAATCCTATATGTTGAAGCATGCGCCGTATGTTTCCTTTAGCACAGTAGGTCGTAAGTACTGCACCCGGTTTCATTGCTTTGTATAGTTTCCGGAATATAGACTCGTCCCACATCTCAGGTTGCTTTTCCGGGGCAAAAGCATCGAAATATACCACGTCTAATTCCATGGGGAGATTCATTGTAAGCAGGTTGTCTTTCAACTTTAGAAGTGAGAAAAAAGGATTGATATCAATGCGTTCATTCCATGGCGATTCATTTACGAGTTTGAATGGTTCTCTATATTTTCCCTCTAGAGTATCGTAAATAAGGTTTGTGGTATTTTTCGGCAGAGGATACAGTTCCACGGAATAGTATTCTGTAGGAATATTCGATTCCAAGGCTGCATAAGCCGTAATAGCCGCATTCAATCCTGTTCCGAAACCGACCTCAAAGACCCTGACGGGTCTTGAAATTTTTGCTGCTTTTTTCCAGCCGGTTTCCAGATACACGTGTAGGCTTTCAGCGAGTGCTCCCTTCACTGAATGATAATGTTCGTCTATGTCTTCCCTGTATAGAGTTGTAGATCCGTCAGCTGTCTTTTCAATTACTATTTTCATCACTATTTTTATTTTCTGATCACAAAATTAATAAAAATCCTCGTGCTTCGAATTGTTTTCGAAAAAAGTATTAACTTTGCAGATATAACAGTAATGACATTTACCCGAATATTTGATAGATTATGGAAAAGGAATTCTTGCCTGAATGGGCTTATGGGATGGATTGCGCAGTGACTGTAGTGGACTGTGACTGTCGTATTATATACATGAATGAGCGTTCACGTCAGACATTCGCTTCGCGTGGAGGAGCCGATTTGATTGGCCATAATATTATGGATTATCACAACGAGCGGTCGCGTGGAATAATCCGCCGTCTTATGACGGAAGGAGGATCCAATGCCTACACAATCTCTAAGGAAGGCAAGCGTAAGATGATCTATCAAACCTGTTGGCATAAGGCTGACGGAAGTCTTGGGGGACTTGTGGAACTCTCAATGGTCATTCCGGAAGAGATGCCCCATTATGTAAGGCAATGAAAGTTGAATTGATTGTAAATTCTAATCATGTTATGGAGGATTCCAACGAGATAATTATATATCAGGGAGAGGATGGTCAGACGCACATTGATGTGAAGTTTACGGATAAGACTGTGTGGCTATCGCAGCAGCAGCTTTGCGATTTATATCAAACCAGTAAAGCCAATGTGAGTGAGCATATTAAGCATATCTTTGAGGATGGGGAACTTGAAGAGAAATCAGTTGTTCGGAAATTCCGAACAACTGCCGCAGATGGCAAATCCTATAATGTGACTTTCTATAACCTCGACATGATAATATCACTGGGTTATCGAATCCGGTCGAAGATTGCTACGCATTTCCGACGGTGGGCTACTGAGCGATTGACTGAATATATCATCAAGGGCTTCACTATGGATGATGAGCGCTTAAAAGGAAATGGAGGAGGTGATATATAACCGTGCTGATGGAGATGCGCCTCTTATGGGACTCACTTCCTTCAAAGGAGATCATCCGACTCTAAGGGATGCTAAGATTGCAAAAAACTATCTTAGCGAAGATGAACTGAAAATACTCAACAATTTAGTATCGGGATATTTTGACTTTGCGGAAATTCAAGCGATGCGTCGCCTTCCTATGTATATGAGTGACTATGTAAAGCAACTCGATAACATACTTTCATCTACGGGTCAGGCTTTGCTTAATGGACCTGGATCGATAAGCCATCAAGTGGCAATGGAAAAAGCGGAAGAGGAATATCGCAAGTTTCAGGTTCGGGAGTTGTCACCCGTAGAACGCGCTTATCTTGACACAATCAAGTCTCTCAATGCAAAAGCTAAAACAAAAGGAAAAGATTAAGGTTTGCATGAATGAACAAACTATTCTAAGATACGCTTTATGTGGCTTTCCAGGAATTGGCATCTATTAGTAAGTGCGAAATACCTGAAGCCTATGTATTGAACTTGAGGGAGTTGGATGTATGGTTGTTCCAGTTTTGGTTATTTTGCCTTTGCGAGCTTGAATGTCACCGGATAGGTGTAGCGTGTGTTTGCCGGTTTGCCGTGAGCATATCCGGGAGTCCAACGTGGCAGGCTCTTTATGACGCGAAGGGCTTCCTTATTGAACACGTCGTTGACTCCTCTCACTATTCGAGGATTGGTGACAGAACCATTTTTATCAATGGTGAATTCAACAATTACCCTGCCCTCGATTTTGGCTTTTGCCGCATCTGCCGGATATTGGATATGCTCTTGAATCCACTTATCGAGCCCCTGGGAGCCCCCTTTAAAAATGGGAGCAACGGGAATGCTCTTCATATCATAAAAATATTCAGGTGCTCGTCTTTCCTCCGCAATCTGTTTGGTCGCCGGTTGATGATTGTCTGTCTGATGTTTGTTTTGGGGCAGTTTGAATCTTACGATGCGCCATTCGCGGGAGTTTACAGCTTGACCCTTATATGTCGCCGGTGTCCAACGAGGCATTGATTCAAAAAGCCTGATGGTTTCTTGTTTCAGTGATTCATCTACAGGTTTTCTGCCATTTTCATTATATATAGTTATATCTTTGATTGATCCGTCTGTGCAGACTGTAAATTCTACCGATACGATTCCCTCAATACCTTTATCCAAGGCTTTCTTGGGATATATCATGTGTTTATCAATCCATTCATGGTAATTCTCCATAAAATCCTCATCTCCGGGGAATTGAGGCCGGCTGTCGCACATAAATGGCTTGAGAATTTTTTTATCGTCCGGCATATCAGAATTCAGGATTGAATCCGCTAATGTATAGTGATAACGTTGTGATTCCCTCTTTCTGTTTAATGCTTCAAGCATATCATCGTTCACTTTAGGGAGTTCCTTCATGCCATGCTCCTCACACCAAGCCTTCACACGATTCAACATGTCAAGTGTCTCGTCGTTGATGTCGGCAAGAATTCCGGTAAATCCCAGGTATTCTGAAGGGAAGAGGAAATCCTGCCGTCTGTATTCCATATCCTTTTTCTCAAGTTGCACAAATGTGTCGGATGGATTGTCGCCAAAACGAATATTCTCAAGAGCCGTACGAATTAATTTATCCTTATTCTGTTCATACGCAGGATTATACATAATTCTAAGGAGAATAGCGGGATGGTTCTTTTTCCTTAGATAGATACCTACTCCTTGGGTATAAATATCCATGAATCTGGGCAGAGGGAATTCGTATATAGCCACGGTATCCGCATTGGCGTATTGCGACATATCATCTTCAGCAATTATCTTGACAAATGGTCTCACATCAAGGTGCATATCTTCATGTATCATTCTAAGATCAGTTTCTATTTTAGAACTACCGTGAACACCTGATAAGAATATCGGCTCAGATCTGCCCGGAACATCTACCTTTAGTTGTGGGTAGCAGATGGCTGCCTTGCAACTATCTTCTTCTACAATCGCTTCTATATCGATAGGATTACAGTGTAAACTCATGTTTTCTTCATTCCTGCCTATTGAAGTTCTGACATTAGATAATCCTCTTATGCTGACAGGCGAGTAGTTTTGAGGTAAAGTAATGTATACGTCATGCTGTTTGAGAAACTCTACATAGTCGTTGTAAGCCTTTTCCGTATCCTTGTAGTTTATGGGATTTACTACTACAGCCTTTGCCACGAGCGATATAAGCAGAAATATCATAGTAAGTATTGCTGTATGTTTCATATTAATCGTTTATCTTTAATAATTAATATTTTGTCTTAAAGTCTTGTTAAAAATAGTTCTCTGTCTTTTGCCGGATGCTCCTCGATGTGCTTTTTGATCCGGTGCCGCATAGTGCGTGCTGCCCCAGTCGATTTCAGTTCAAGGATGGTAGTTATCGATTGTATCGAGAAGTCGGCGAAAGAGAGCATCGCAAAGCGATAGTTGCGCTCTGTCATTCCAGGATATTGTTCCCTGAAGCGCGACATGATGTTGTCGAAATAGTCATTTACAAAACTCTCGATTCCCGCAATTGTCTCGTCGCTATGGAGTGTCGATATCAGGCGCGTGACGTTCTTGCCTAATATCGCGTATCCGTCGCTCGTTTCCGGTACGCAGCTCGATATCTCACACAAAGAATTGATTATAGCGTAATGGCGAGGCGGCTGCTTCTTCTCGGCAGATGTATCATGAGCCTCTGCCGCTTCTGCGTTATGACGGTCAATTATCTTTTGCAATCGGTCTATATCGGAGACGAGGGTTTCGCTTTGGTCTGCTTTCTCTTTTAGGCGACGTCGGAAGAAGACAATGACTGCGATTATTAGAGCCACAAGAAGCATGACGATTGCCGCTGCCATCCACATCATCCGGCGTGTGGTGGCAAGTTCCTCGTGTCGGCGTTCAGACTGCTCCTTATAGTAATCACTTACTATGGCTGTATATGGATGGGTTAGAAGATGCTGGCGAGAGTCTACGAATTTGCTGTAATATCGGTTGAAAGCCTCATACGCAGAGTGATAGTCGTGGAGACCTGCAGCAAGTATAGCTTCGCTGAGGTCCAACTCAGCAGTATCTGTGGGTTCAAACATATATATCCTTGCTTCTTCAAGAGCCTTGTTGGCTGCTTGATAGTCTTCCATTGCGCAGAATATGCGTGCCTTTTTCGACCATTCTGTCGATGTCAGTTCGTAAGCGAACATCTCTACGGAGTCAAGATGGTTGATTGCCGACCGGTATTCCTTCCGGTTGATTCTGGCGTTCGCCATAGCGCGGTGATAAGCGGCGTTGAATGCCGGTGCATCCTTCATCTCCGGATTGAGACGCACTGAGGCGAGCACCATGAGTGCGCTGTCTGTTCGGTTAAGTGCTATCAAGGCTTCTGCTAGCGATAATTCCTCACCGATGGCATGCACAGGCTTCTTTGCAAGGTCAAAATAATGTCTTGCGGAGTCTGCGTATTCGAGATGTTTGGACTCGACTAAGAGGGAACGATATATATCTGCCTGCTCACGATATGCCATACCGCAGTAAAAGTCATCTCCGGCGGCATTCGCTTTCTTGGCTGCTTCTATCAGAGAGATCAGGGCGGCGGCGTAGTCTTTGTTATAGCCATGGATTACTCCATTATAATATAGGGCCTGGATTTCAAGGCTGTCGCCACGTCCTCGAAAATAATCTGCCGCCATTGTTGTCAGCGAATCATTGTGAAAGCGTTTCAAAGCCTTCTCATTTGCTTTGGCGAGCAGCAGAGCATGCCATGCTTGTGTCTCCGGGTCAGCGTCTCGACTGTCGAACTTTTCGAGAATCTTAATTGCTGAATCCGGTTGCTCATTCACTAGTCGGTCTGCCTCTTGGAGAGACTTGCGTGCATTTCTGTCGCTGCATCCTGCTGCCAAGATTGCCATTATCAATGTGAGTGCAATCGTTGTTTTCATGGTTGCGAAATCATTGTTTTTACGGTTGCAAAATTAGGTAAAAAAGCACTTTTATGCAAATTTCATCACGTCACACAGTGTTACATCTGACTATCCCTAAAAAATATTGACAGATTTGAGGGCGATTAACTAATACTATTTACACCGTCAGAGACGGTTCACTGTTTTACTTTACACATCATGTTCCGGTTGACTGATCAGGTTTACAGATTATGTCCGGTGAACTGTTTGCCTTTACACCGACAACCGTAATCGTCCAAAGATCCCTTCATCGTCCTCCGAAAGCAAAATTAACTATTTTTCCCGACACTGCAATTGCAATCGGTAATTTTTTATTAACTTTGCTCCTGGAAGCCGAAGAGGAAACGGGCTCTGCTGAGGAGCAACCCGCCAGCAATAGGTTTCCGCGTCACACTGAAATAGTGTTTCGGGGCGTGGTCTGAAAAGGCTGCGCCCATTATTTTAGGAGACGCCCATGGCTAAGAAAACCTAAACCGGGGCTCTGGCCTCGGCCGGCCCGTCCCATGGATTGCGCCAGCAGCGTTTCTGGGCTCCTGTTTCCTTATGGACTGCATCGGGAGTCTTGTTTCCTATGCTCATGTGTGGACGTTCCGTATTGTAGAACAGGATTATACGATTCATCTCGTCCTTGCATCTTTCTATTGTCGGTATCTTCATCTTATAGAGCCATTCTGTCTTCAGTATGCCGTTGGCGCGCTCGGCTATAGCGTTTTCAAGCGGATCCCCGCTCTGTGTCATGCTGATCATTATATTGTGCTTTTTCAGTTCAGCCACATATGCGGCGCTGCAATACTGACATCCACGGTCAGAGTGGTGTATCAGTCTTGCCGCCGTCTCGTCATCAATGGTTGCAAGAGCCATTCTCAATGCCTGCAACGGATATATTGTCTCGAGTGTCGGCCCGATTGCCCAGCCTACTATCTTATGGGAGTACGCATCCGTTATAAGTGACAGATAACATACGCCCTCATCGGTCTCGACATAGGTTATATCGCTGACCCATACTTCGTTGGGACGCATTGGCACTATCCCCTTTATGAGATTGTCATACTTGCGGTAATGATGGTTTGAGTCCGTGGTCTTATAATGGCGACGACGTTTTATCTGCACCATGAGTCCATTCTTGCGAAGCAGCTCTATGAAGGCATCCCTGCCGGGCATGCATCCTGTCGAATCAAACAGTCTCTTGATTATCAGATACAGCTTGGCGCATCCCAGACCCGGATTATCCTTGCGGTAATCGCTTGCCTTCTCCACTATCAGCGGCTCTATTGCATTCTCGGCAAACTCATTGTCGCCTTCTCGGTTGTAATATGACTGTCTGCTGTAACCAAACAGTCCGCAGAGGGTCTTCAGCGCAGGTGCCGGAGACTCCTCGCGGAGCAGACTCACTGTTTGGTGCCAGATTTTTTTCTTATCGGGATGTTGAAGGTCTCCTCGGCAAGACTTATCATCGTGTCGTAGGCATGGGCGCGGAGTTTCTCAAGCTCGGCCTCTTTCCTTGCCCGCCTGAGCTGCGCCTTGAGTTCCCTGATCTGGTCGTCCTTGCTTTTGTTTGCCATATCTTCGTCAGTTTGTTCCTGCAAAGATAATGATTTTTCCTGACTTACGTACTTACCGATCCATGTATAGACACTGTTGATGGAGGTGATGTCATACTTTTTCTTGACTTCCTCTGCTGTAGTCACACCTTTAAGGATGTCCAGAACTGCATTGACCCTGTCCTGTTCATCCGCTTTGTAAACGGTGACTTGTTCTCGACACCAGTATTGCTCCCGGGTCTCCGGATCGGTCTTAAGAACCGATTCCCATCTGACTTTTTCTCTCATTGATTCTTTTTGATTTGGGCCTCTCAAATGTGTCAACTTTTTTCAGTTCAAGTCAGATTGCTGAAGTTACTGTATACAACAGTGATTTCAATGGCGTAGAGTCAGTAATG
>CAMWQF010000077.1 GCA_947176285.1 uncultured Porphyromonadaceae bacterium | reverse complement strand
GCTTCGGTCAAGATCTGGGGGATTCACGGGGAGCTGGTCGTGGAGGACTCATCCGGAGTGCAAAATTAGTGCATTTTTTGGAATCTGCCAAATAATTTTTCTTAAAATTTCATAATTCGTAATGCATAATTCATAAATATCCGCGATAGACCTTTTTATTGTGCATTGTGCATTATGAATATTGCATTGAATCAGTGCTTCTTGGAGCGTGATTTAGGCTGGTTGCGACCATGCTTCTTGTTTTTCTCCTTTAGGGGCTTGTTGGGATTGCCGTCATCAGACAGGAGGGCAAAATCGAGTTGCTTTTTGTCGAGGTCGGCACGTGCTACCTGCACCTTCACCCGGTCGCCAAGAGTGTATTTCTTATGTGTCTTGCGTCCGGTGAGGCAATAGTTTTTCTCGTCGTAGTCGTAATAGTCATCAGCCAAATCGCGGACAGGTACGAGTCCTTCACACATGTTCTCATCGAGTTCGACATAGACACCCCATTCAGTGACACCGGAAATCACTCCTTCGTAGACTTCTCCGAGGCGGTCGCGCATATATTCCACTTGCTTGTAGCGGATAGAAGCACGTTCGGCATTAGCCGCCAACTGCTCCATGTCAGAGGAATGCTTGCACTGATCTTCGAGTTTGACCTTATCCACAGATCTTCCGCCCTCAGCATAGCGCTCGAGCAGACGATGCACCATCATGTCGGGGTAGCGGCGTATTGGGGAGGTGAAATGTGTATAGTATGGAACGGCGAGGCCATAGTGTCCGACATTGTCAGTGGTATATATTGCCTTTGCCATAGAGCGGATGGCAAGCATCGAGAGCATATTTTCTTCTCCGCGGCCTTTTACATCCTTAAGCATACGGTTCAGGCTCTTGTTGACTTGAGTAGCCTTCCCTTCTGCATTGATTTTGAAACCGAATCTGGCAGCGATGCTGCTGAGATTGGCAAGTTTCTCATCGTCCGGCTTGTCATGGACCCGATATACAAATGACTTGGCTTTCTTCCCCTTTGGTGTCTTGCCAATCTCTTCCGCCACTGCAATGTTGG
This sequence comes from uncultured Porphyromonadaceae bacterium, assembly GCA_947176285.1. Taxonomy (GTDB): domain Bacteria; phylum Bacteroidota; class Bacteroidia; order Bacteroidales; family Muribaculaceae; genus Lepagella. The sequence continues at coordinate 9,170 of CAMWQF010000077.1, read as the reverse complement.
CAAGGAGCATGAATTCCTCTATAAGTTTGTTGGCTTCTTTCGACTCCTTGAAATAAACGCTGATTGGTTTACCATCTTTGTCAATGTCAAACCGAACTTCGGCGCGGTCGAATTCAAGGGCTCCGTTCTCGTAGCGGCGATGCCTGAGTTGCTGCGCAAGATTGTTGAGAATATTTATTTCGGTGGAGAAGTCTCCGTTTCCTGTTTCAATGCGTTCCTGTGCTTCTTCGTAGGTGAAGCGTCGGTCACTCTTTATTACGGTGCGACCTATACGCCTGTTGATGATATTGGCTTTTTTGTCGAGTTCGAAGATTGTAGAAAAAGTGAGTTTCTCCTCATTGGGCCGCAGTGAGCATATTCCATTGCTGAGATGCTCCGGAAGCATCGGTATAGTGCGGTCTACAAGATATACTGAAGTGGCGCGTTTCTGAGCCTCTTTGTCAATTATGCTGCCGGGCGTGACATAATGAGTGACGTCGGCGATATGTACGCCTACCTCGTAGTTGCCGTTAGCGAGCGTTCGGATTGAGAGGGCATCGTCGAAATCCTTTGCATCGCGTGGGTCGATGGTGAAGGTAGTTATGCCGCGGAAATCCTCACGCTTAGCCACTTCCTCGGGAGTGATTCCGGCTCCGATCTTGTCGGCTGCTTTCTCAACGCTTTCAGGATATTTGTATGGAAGTCCGAATTCTGCAAGTATTGCATGCATCTCTGCGTTATTCTCACCTTTCTTGCCCAGAATGTCAACTATTTCACCGCGTGGACACATCTCTTCATCTTTCCAAATCGTGATGCGGGCAATGGCTTTGTCGCCGGTCTTTCCTCCCTTAAGTTTGTTTCGGTTGAGGATGATATCGGCAGCGAGAAATTTGGAGTCGGGCACCAGACGTGCTCCATGACGATCCACCACCAGTTCTCCGATAAACACCTGGTCTTTTGCCTCAATGATCTCAAGCACCTGGGCCTCCGGCTCAACGCCTTTGCGAGCGGCAGAGATCATCACGCGCACTTTATCTCCATTGAGAGCGTGCATTGAGTTGCGTTCTGCCACCATGATTTGCTCGTCGTCGATCAATACGGCATTTTTGCCATTTGAGCGGCGGATGAACGTCCCGATATTTTCAGTGCCTCGGTTAGCGGGTGCCTTGTATTTGCCAAGACCAATTTCCTGGATCACGTCATTGGCTGCCAGTTCCTCAAGAAGGTTGATGACATCCATCTTGAAGTCTTGTGCGTCAATTGCAAAAGCGATCTGCTTATAGTTGAATGCCTGGCGGTTTTCCTTTTCAAGGAAAGTCATAATCTTATTTTGAAGTTCGGCCTTCTTCATCCTTTTTGAAGACCTTGCTGTGGAATTCTTTTTCATAATCGTGGAATTAGATTGGGGTCGTAAACTAATATAATTATAACGCATAGCGGGCTATTCTTGTTTTAGAAGTTGAAGTTGTTTGAATTTGTAAATATGGTTAAACAACTTCATATTTGGTTGTGGATTTCAAAGAAAATGCTTAAATTTGTGGAATAATTAAAAAAGGTATATATTAAGAATAAAAGATATATATGTATAGGCATGACAGTAGGGTAGTGGTGACGCTCGACGCAGGAGGCACCAATCTTGTATTTGGGGCAATGAGAGGCTGTGAGTTTGTCTCAGATCCGATCACTTATCCTTCCAATGCGCACGACCTTGACCTTTGTCTTGACACAATGGTGAAAGGCTTTAGAGAGGTGATCAATTCTCTTGATGAAAAGCCTGTGGCTATAAGTTTCGCCTTTCCCGGTCCTGCAGACTATCCCAACGGAATAATTGGAGGTTATCTCCCCAATTTCCCTTCTTTCAGAGATGGGGTGGCTTTAGGTCCGTTTTTAAACAAGGAATTCGGGGTTCCGGTATATATCAACAATGACGGCGATCTATTTGCATATGGCGAGGCATTATGTGGAGCCTTGCCTGAAATAAACCGTCGTCTAAAGGATGCCGGAAGCAGCAAGCGCTTCAAGAATCTGCTTGGATATACGTTTGGCACAGGATTTGGAATAGGAATTGTAGTCAATGGTCAGTTAAATCGTGGCGACAATTCTTGTGTGGAGACTTTCTGCCTCCCTCATAAGATTAAAGAAGGAATAATTGTTGAGGAAGGTGTGGCTGTTCGAGCGATTAAACGCGTGTATGCCGAAGCATCAGGTGATTATGAACATAACTTCGAACCTAAGGAAATATGCGAAATTGCTGATGGAAAAAGGGAGGGAAATGTAGATGCTGCCCGTAAAGCCTTTGCTGAGTTTGGTGAAATTGCCGGCGATGCAATGGCTGTGGCTGCACAATTGATAGATGGTATTATCGTTATAGGAGGAGGGATCACTGCTGCTCGCCATTGGATTTTGCCTTCGCTTTTGAAAGAACTACGCTCTGAACTCGCCACTCTCGGCGGAGACAGTGTAAGAAGGGTCCAGATGGAGGTGTTCGACCTTGATAATCCCAAGGAATTCGAGCAATTTGCAAAAGGAAATGTGAAACGTATCAATGTGCGTGGCACAAACCTTTCTGTTGAATATGATGATATGAAGCGCATTGGAGTCGCAGTTTCAAAACTTGGTGCGAGCCGCGCGATATCTGTTGGGGCATATGCTTTTGCACTTTCAAGAATAGATGAGGAGGAAGAAAATGATTAAGAAAAATCCCATAAAATTTGTTCCATATCTTAAAAGTGTGATATGGGGTGGTGAAAAAATCTGCAATTACAAAGGTATAGAGCAGACGGAGGCAAATGTTGGGGAAAGTTGGGAAATCTCGGCTGTCCCGGGACACGAATCAATCGTTGCCGATGGTCCCTATAAAGGTATGAGTATTACGGAACTCATTGATAGTTTTGGTCCCCAACTCCTTGGCAAGGAAGTTATGGAAAGATATGACGGGAAATTTCCTCTTCTTGTGAAACTGATCGATGCCAACGATAATCTTTCTGTGCAGGTGCATCCCGACGATGTGCTTGCCAAGGAGCGTCATGATAGTCTTGGGAAGACGGAGATGTGGTATATAATCGATTCTGAAAGTGGGGCTAAGATATATTCAGGTCTTAATCGTGAAATGACAGCCGATGAGTATGTGGAAAGGGTGAAAAAGAACACGATTGAGGAAGTGCTCGCTGTGCATGACTCGCATCCCGGGGATGTCTTTTTTCTTCCGGCAGGGAGGGTGCATGCCATAGGCGCGGGAAATATGCTTGCCGAAGTTCAAGAGTCGAGCGATATCACCTATCGAATCTATGACTATGATCGTAGGGATGCTCAGGGCAATACTCGCGAACTGCATACTGAGTTGGCTATGGATGCAATAGACTATACTTATTACGATGATTATAAAAGCACCCCTGCAGATAGCAATCTGGCCGACGTTGAGATTGCAAGGTGCGATCATTTCGCGGTCAACCGTATTCTGCTTGACGGGGAGTTGCAGCTGCAATTTAGCGATTCTTCATTTACAGTGGTGATGTGCCTTGACGGGGAAGTAAATGTAGAGGAAATGAAGATAAAAAAAGGGGAGACTGTGCTGGTGCCGGCTGCTCTGACTTCTTTCCGCTTGAATGGGAAAGGGACTCTGTTAGTGGCTCGGTCTTAGTCCACGGCTAATCATAATGAGGGTGTTAGAGTTGCCCTTGTTCTATTAGAAATGCGATGCGATCGATCATTGCATCATCTTTGTTTGAATCCGGATGAAATCCTGCTTTCATGTTCATGCCGAAGAATTTTCCAAATGTTTGCCAGAACCCGGCTCTGAAACTTCCTAAAAAGGCTTTTACGATGCTGAAGGAACTCTGGTCGGTCTCGCGGTTTATGAGTTTCAATAGGATTTTCCCTTGGTTTTTTGTCATAGTTTTGACAACGGGCTTGTATTGCTCAAAAATGTCTTTTTCAAGACGCTTGAGATGCTTCTCACGTGTCTTTTCGTCAGGAATTGTGAGGATGTATTCATATGTCTCGCAGAGAGTGGCGAATGCAAGTTTGGCATAGGGGAGTGTCTTGCGCACGTCGCGCACTGTTTTCCAGTAAAAGTCTTCCTGCTTTTTGTTTTTGAACTTCATAGGAGGATAGACATGGAAATCCTTGAAAATGGTCATGCGGACGGAGTCTCCGTATTCGTCAACGAAACGATAGTAGCCTTTGATTGGATTGACCTTTACCTTTAGATCCCCTTTATATTCCGGAATCTCAGGCACGGCAGCGCGACTCCCGAATGCTACGGCAGCTAAAAGCAGGGTCAATATTATTCTTAATGCATAATTCATAATGCAAAATTCATAATTGTCAAGTCAAAGGAGGAAGATGGCATCAGGCCCGAGTCGGAAGAGAGGCTCTAAAAAGGAGTGGCTAAGATCGATTTTTATCTCCAATCTGCGTGTTATGTCGTGGCATCTTGCCGGATTTGATTTTCTTAGCCGTAATATGTCTTCGATAGCATCTCTATATCTGACGAAATCCATCATCCTTTCCATCAATAAAACGTTAAGTGTGGCAAGATGTTGCGGATAATGCCCGATAAGCGATGCTATTTCCGGAAAAAAATGCTCAAAATATGGTTCTTTTCCATATGCTGCTTCTATTGCTCCGAGATGGATTCTTGTCCAGTCGCCATGTCCTGAAATTTCCAGACTTTCCGGACTCATTCGCTTTACGGCGGAACTCCCTCCTGCGACAGGCACCGTCAGCACCATCCCATCGGGATTGTTTGATTCAATCAGAGTTCGCGTATAGTCTCGGGTTTTGATTGAATATGATGGGATTTTGCCTTGAAGCCAAATGGTGGAAGCAAGATAGGGAGGTGTTATTTCCATTTTGTTTCCTTGTCCGGATTGGCATTGCGTAGGATGCGGTTCCAGCGGATTTTTCCGTCGAACAGGCCCTTCTCTTCATCAAATGAGGCTAGGATGAACATTGGGCTTCCGACAATGTGATCTTCCGGCACGAATCCCCAATATCTGGAGTCGGCTGAGCGGTCGCGGTTGTCGCCTTGCATCCAATAATAGTCCATCTTGAACGTATATTGGTCGGTTTCCTTCCCATTGATGTAGATTTTGCCATCTTTCACCTGCAGATCGTTGCCTTCGTATGCGCGAATGGCACGCTCATACACCGGCAGATTATAAAGGGTCAGTTTTAGTGTGCCACCTTTCTTTGGAATCCATATTTCACCCATGTCTGGACGCGTCCAACCGTAATTGTTGCCGAGTGGGAACATGCCTCCAAGGTCGTAGAACCCGGTCTTTGACTCTTTTATAAGTTCTCCGTCCACTTCCGTCCAAGTTTCGACGATGGATTTTGCATCCTTAGTGAGAGGCACGTCGTAGAACATATAAGGGATTCCGTCGACTTGAATGGGAGCGTTGCCATGGTCTTCGGCACGCACTCCGATCGACTGCCATTTTTCAAGTGATATGGGACCTTTTACCGGAATCACATAGTTGTATTGCACATTCTCTGCATCTTCTATTGGCTCTCCATTAATATATATTACGTCATCCTTTATCTGTAGACGCTCTCCCGGAAGTCCTATTGCTCGCTTCACATAGTTTTCCCTTCGGTCTACAGGTCGGACTACGATGTCGCCAAACATGGCCTTGTTGGCTTTTATATAGGCTTTTGGGTCTTCAATCCCCCTTCGTTTCAGTTCATAGCAGATTTGATAATAATCGGGATTTGGCACCTTGGTGGCAACTGTGTCGCCATTTGGATAGTTGAACACTACTATGTCGCCGCGTTCGATATTGCGTAGGCCGGAGAGCCGATGGTATTTCAACTGCGGCTCATCAATATAACTTTTTGTATTGATGATGGGGAGAGTGTGTTGGGCAAGTGGAAAATGCAGGGGTGTCTGCGGCACGCGTGGTCCGTAGATCGTTTTGTTGACCCATAAGTAGTCTCCTACGAGCAATGATTTTTCAAGCGAAGAAGAAGGAATCTTATAATTCTGTCCTATGAAAGCAAAAATGAAATAGACAAGGATTAGAGCGTAGATGATTGCATCAATCCATGAGAATACGGTGCGTACCGGTTCCTTTGTCTTTTTCCACCAAGTCCAAGGAATATAGCCCGTGATATATATGTCAACGAGCAGAAGCCATAACAACAAGAGCCATGCATTCTGCATCCATATCACCCATAAGAAGAATATGAGCGACACTATTCCGAAACGCACCCAGCGTGTGGGTCGCACTGCTTTCAATCGATTACGAAGGTCAGAAATAAATGAATTCATAATAATATTTAACGTAGGAGTTTTTGACTTATTGCGCATAATGCCAAATAAGTCAAAGAGTGGAGAGTGAAGGGAGAAGCAAGATGGATAGTTTAGAACTTGAGCATGTCTTTCATTGTGAAGAATCCTGTCTGTCCTGAGCCAAGTTTGAGAGGCCCTACAGAGAATTTCTTGCATTTCTCAGCCAGCCACTCGGCGGCGAGAACTGCTCCGAGGGCAAAACCCTCGCGGCTTTTTGCAGAGTGGGATATGGTGATGGTATCTTGAGGAGAATCCCATGTCACGGTGTGGATACCCGGCACTTCACCTTCGCGGCGGTGTGAAATGTATAAGGTTTTTGAGTTGTCAGAATTTTCAGAGATGTCAGAGTTGGCAGTGACCTCGGAAGTTTCCGGTGTCTCTTTCCAGTTGTCTACTTTGTTTGATGCAGCAATTAGTTCCTCGGCAATTGTGATTGCTGTGCCGGAAGGATGGTCAAGTTTGTGGATATGGTGCACTTCCTCCATAGAAGGGGTATATTGAGGATAGCCGTTCATAATCCCGGCAAGATAACGGTTTACAGCCTCAAATATATTTACACCGATTGAGAAGTTGGAACTATATAAAAGGGCACCCTTCCCGCTTTCGCATACCGACTTGACTGCCTGAAGAGAGTCGAGCCATCCCGTAGTGCCACACACTACCGGCACTCCTGCCGAGAAGCAGCGAAGAAGGTTGTTGACGGCTGTGTCGGGACGTGTGAACTCAATGGCAACGTCCGACTTACGGAACGCCTTTGAGTCTAAGTCCGCTTCATTCTCAACATCAATGATTACACTTATCTCATGTCCTCGTTCTCGGGCGATGCTTTCAATCATATGGCCCATTTTGCCATATCCTATTATTGCTATTTTCATTATCTTTTATTTTAGATTTGGGTGATGAGTATTATTGGGGTGCTTATTCAACTTATTAGTCTAATTGGTCTAATTAGTCTAATTGGTCTAATTAGCCTAATTAGTCTTATTTATCTTATATAGGTCTGTTTCAAATTGTCAAAATCCAAATGCAATGTTGTCGATGTAGAGGGTGAGTCCTTCTGTGCCGATGAAAGGTTCGCCGCAAGAAGCGGATGCCATCATCAATACATGAGTAGGAGTGGCATTGGGGTTGTCCCATCCTACTTCATGCACCGGCACGAGTTTCCCCTTTGAGTTGCGGGCATAATAAGCCTTTTCACCATCGAGAAGCCCCATCCAAGGCTTGTAGAATGATTCTTTTGTGATATCGCCGTAATGGATTGGAAGTTCATGCTTCTTAGTCCAAGGCACGGATTTGTTGTAGCGTTCACGTCCTGTGCCTACACGCTTTGCGTAAATATTGCCGTTTTCATCCTCCCAGCGACGTTGCAAAAGCACGTAGACTTCTGCATTGTCTCTCCCCTGAAGAGTTTTTTGTTTGCTGAATCCCGTAGATTTAGTACGTGTATTTTCTTTCGGCATCACTATTTCATAATCATATACGAGTGCTTTCGGCCGTTTTGTATAGGGTATTCCCATTTCCATCTTGCTGAAAGCCCCTTTTGTTGATGTGACTGGCTCGAAAAGTTGTCCGAGGAATATTGAGCCCGCCACCATTACGTCCATATTGACAATGCCGAGTGCTTTCACTTCTTCCATCTTGGCTTCACATTTGGCAACGGTGCTTCCTCCACGCTGAGCCGGAGAAACTGTCGTAGAGCCTTTTACGACTCCGCATACTTTGGCGTAAGCGTTGGAATTAGCCCATGGAGAGCCTCCGGTGTTAGCATATGCCTTATTGCCGTTAATGGTAGTTTTGGGGGCTATCTCATAAAGTGTTTTCCCTTTGCCGCCTATGATTTTTGATTCGGTTATGTTTCTTGTCACCCAGTTTTCCATATCTCCATATTTTATGGGTTCAAGACGCAGGGCATTAGCGCTGACGCATAGATTTGCAAGTGACAATAAAAGAAGGATAGTTTTTTTCATTTATGCTTTTATAGTTGAAGAGGTTGTTTGAAGATATTGCCATTCTTTATAATATTGTCTCTTAGATCTTTTTGGGATGATTCTTCAAGACGCATAATGATGGCATCAATAGAAAGGGTAGATTCGTCGGTCTCTGCCAATAATCTGTCTGATGGTGTGATGTCGAGGGCTTCAGGGCTGAATTTTTCACCGAAACTTAGCCAGCAGCCCGCTTTCAGATAAATCTCTGCAATTGTTGGCTTGTTACGGAATCCATGTATGATCCAGGGTTGCTCAGGCTGGAGGTCTCTTTTCATTCCGGTAATAATGTCATGTGCTTTGACTGCATGAATAATGAGTGGCTTTTTTAGCCTTTCAGCCAAAAGAGCCTGTTTCCTGAAAGCCAGCATCTGAGTCGCAAGGATTCCTCCATGTGATAGGTCAATTCCGCATTCCCCTATAGCAACAACGCATGGAGAAGCGGCAGCAGCCACTAATTCTACCCAAATTTCGTCCTTGATTCTGAGATTGTCGGCACAAAATAGGTCAAGATCCCAAGGATGAAGCCCCGCTGACCAAGCCTGGCATCCTTGCGCAGCGAATCCTATCGGCGATGTCGATATAATGGCGTTGGCGGCTGGCGCATTCCGATGTGTATGGCAATCAAGAATCATATCTGTATAACAATCTTAGGGCGTTTTTTTCTCAATTTTACTATGTATTCTAAAAAATATGAAAAAAAGTTGTGTGAAAATTTGCGTAATCCGAAAAAAGGTTGTAACTTTGCACTCGCAATCGGGAAATAAAGCCCGAAAGCAACTCTCGCAAGAGGAAACTTGGTGCGGTAGTTCAGCTGGTTAGAATGCCGGCCTGTCACGCCGGAGGTCGCGGGTTCAAGTCCCGTCCGCACCGCCGAGGAGAGAGGAAGAGCAGTATTGTTGACTTCGGTC
>CAMWQF010000076.1 GCA_947176285.1 uncultured Porphyromonadaceae bacterium | reverse complement strand
ATATCCTCATAATGCTGGCAGTGGTGCTGCTGGCGCTAAATTTCCCGGTTTGGCTATTCTTGCCGCCGTGGATACTCCCGGCTGTGCTCTCGGCGCTGTCGGTGCTTGTGTATTCGTTTGTATTCAATTTTTTCCGTTGCCCGGCACGCCACTATCGCGGACCACGAAAAAACATGGTGGTCAGTTCCGTAGATGGAAGTGTAGTCGTGATCGAACGTGCCATGGAGAAGGAATTTATCGGAGGTGAAGCTTTGCAGATTTCAGTGTTTATGTCTCCGCTCAACGTTCATGCCAACTGGTTTCCGGTAGAAGGGCGTGTCGCATATGTGCGCCATCACGCCGGACGTTTCTACTCGGCATGGCTTCCGAAAGCAAGCACTGAGAATGAACGCTCTACGATAGGAATCGTTACCCCGGAAGGTCATCGCGTGACGGTGCGCCAGGTGGCAGGAGCGATGGCACGCCGAATTGTCACTTATGCCAGGGTAGGAGATGAGGCTGAATTTGATGAGCATTTAGGCTTTATTAAATTTGGCTCGCGTGTCGACATTTATCTGCCCATAGATTCAATCCCTTTGGTGCGTATCGGCCAGCGAGTGGTGGGCGATCAGTCGCAGATTGCTACCCTTCCGGGATATAAAGAGTCTTCACAAATGAACAAATAGCCGTCTCGATGGGTATATATCTATACTAATACAGAATACTCACAGATGAAAATGCTGAAAAAAATTAGAAACAACATACCGAATGGCATCACGTGCCTGAACGTTTTGTGTGGCACAATAGCCATCCTTATCTCCGCACATCCCCATCTTTCATTTGGATTAACTTCATGGCAATGGGGGGCATTATTTATAGTTCTGGCAGCCGTCGCCGATTTCTTTGATGGCTTTGCTGCACGGATGCTCCATGCTTCCAGTCCATTAGGTGCCGACCTTGACTCCTTGTCCGACCAGGTGAGTTTCGGAGTTGCTCCGGCAGTTCTCCTCGCCTTCAATCTATGGGGAAATGTCGCGTTGTGGCTGGCGTTTGCTCCCGCCATAATTCCGGTAGCCACAACGGTGCGCCTTGCAAAGTTTAACAACGACACCCGTCAGACCACCGGATTCCTTGGGATGCCGGTCCCGGCAAATGCCGTATTCTGGATTGGATATGTAGCCGGTTTGAAGCAAGGAGCATATTGGCTTGCCAACCCTTGGGTAATAGTCCCGGCTTTGCTTTTTGTGTCATGGCTGATGGTATCAGAGATGCCGATGCTCTCCCTGAAATTCAAGACCTGGGGATTTAAAGATAATTTGGCTCGATATTTGTTGATTTTAGGTTCGGCGGTCATACTAATCTGCTTTCAGTTTCAAGGAATGCTTTGGGTGATAGTGTTCTATATCATCATGTCGCTCTTGTTTGCTCGCCATCGGTCAAATTAACCACAAATCATAAATAGTATATAGCGATGTCTGGATTGCTAATATTGATATTGATATTTATTGGAGTCCCGATGCTTTGGCGTTGGTTGAAACCATATTTCTTCCGCTGGATGCAGCGGCGGACAGAGGATTATGTGCGCAATGCAATGGGAATGCCTCCGCGCGACAAGTCAAAGAAGCAGTCAAGTGGCAGACAGTCTTATTCTTCATCAGGCACATACGGATCCCGATCTCGGAGCCGCAGTTATTCATCCGGTCCGCTCATCCCAAAAGAATATGCTGTTGATGTAGAATATACAGAAATACGCTCTTATTCTTCTGAAGAAACGATTGCATCCGATGGCAAACGAGTGAGATATTCAGTGGAATCGCAGGTAAGCGATGCCGAAATTATAGATATCCGCAGAGATAAATAGCCATGGCAACTCTTTTTGTCTCAGATCTCGATGGCACTCTGTTGGGGCCGGATCGCAAGGTGAGCGAAGAGAGCGTGAGCCTGCTTAACGAGTCCATATCCCGCGGAGCAATGTTTAGTGTGGCAACAGCCCGCACGCCGGCTACTGTCGGTCCTTTGATGAAGGAGGTAGATTGCACATTGCCCCTTATTGTTATGACGGGAGCCGCTATCTGGGATAGAAAAGAAAACTGCTATCATCACGCTTCTTTCCATTCTGAAAATGTAGCAAGCAGGCTTGTCGATCTCTATCGCCGACATGGATTAAGTTCATTTGTATATACGCTTGGAGATGACAATGTGATCCATATATATCATATTGGGGCAATGAGCGCGTTGGAACGCGAGTTTATGGAAGAGCGTCTTGACACTCCCTACAAGAAATTTCATATTCCGGAAGATGGCAACAGTGAATTGCCGGAATGTCTCGATAATGTGCTGCTTTTCTATTCCATGCGCCCTACGGAGGAAGTGAAGCCTGTATATGAGGAGATTAAAAATTCCGGAGATCTGAGGGCTGTATTCTATCATGATATGTATGGCGAAGAGATTGCCTTGATGGAAGTGTTTGGCTCGGGTGCTTCGAAGGCAAATGCTGTAAAGGTGCTTGCTGAAATGATCGGTGCCGACCGAATAGTGGCTTATGGTGATAATGTCAACGATTTGCCTATCCTTGAGGTGGCAGATGATGCGGTGGCTGTGGAGAATGCTGTAGACTCAGTCAAGGCTATTGCCGACCGAATAATTGGTCCTAATACGGATAATTCGGTGGCAAAAGACATAAAAAGACTATTTATAGCAAACTAATTTGCGAAAAAATTTGGATTAATGAAAAATTCCAATTAACTTTGCATCGTCAAAAGCCCCTTGAAGGCAAAAGATACAAGCCCTGATGGCGGAATCGGTAGACGCGCTGGTCTCAAACACCAGTGGAGCAATCCGTGCCGGTTCGACCCCGGCTCAGGGTACAATCCTCCTGCATTTGTAGGAGGATTTTTTTTCGGCATACGCGCTGGGCTTGTCATAATAAAGGCACCAGTGGAGCAATCCGTGCCGGTTCGACCCCGGCTCAGGGTACAAGCCTCCTGCATTTGCAGGAGGATTTTTTTGATTTAGGGATTAAGAATCTCGCCGGGGGTGAGGATCTCGAGGGCACGCGTGCCGCGTTTTGTTCCGGTAAGGTAGGCAATGCGGTCGTCAAGACCTATATGGTCTTCTTCCACTATCTGCTTCACTGCCTCTACAGAGTGTTGCGGATCTCCATCGTTTGGCTGAGGAAAATAGTAGGCAGAAATTCCAAAACTAAGGGCAAGCCAGCGATATACTTCCTTATTGTGGCAGATGGCAAATGTCGGATTGTTGCCCCGGAAAGATGCAATAAACCGAGCGGCTACTCCTCCGAATGCATCTGTGAATATCGCCTTTGTGCCTACACGTGTCTCTGAAAGCACAGCCTGCCGAGCCAAAAATGAAGTGATGTCATCATCCGTCAAGGGTGGTATCTCCATCTTCTGTCGCAACGCTCCCTCAACTTCCACTGCAACCTTAGTCATCGTGGTCACAGCTTCTACAGGATATTTCCCATAGGCAGTTTCCCCTGATAGCATGATGGCGTCTGCCCTTTGATATATTGCATTGGCTACATCCGAAATCTCAGCCCTTGTTGGTCGCGGATGCTCTATCATCGTATGCAGCATCTGAGTGGCAACTATCACAGGTTTATGCCCTTTTATGCATTTCTGAATCATCATAGACTGTATGCCTGGAATCTTCTCTGCAGGCACTTCTATTCCAAGGTCGCCGCGTGCCACCATAATCCCGTAGCAAGCCTCCAGAATTTCATCGAAGTTGTCGATGCCCTCTTGATTCTCAATTTTGGAGATTATCTTGATAGGAGAGTGACGTTCATCAAGAATAGCTTGCACCTCCTTCACGTCTGCTGCAGAGCGTACGAATGAATGGGCTATAAAGTCTACACCTAAATCCACTGCATAGCCTATGTTTCGTTTGTCTCGTTCAGTCACTGCCGGAAGATCAATGCATACACCAGGTAGATTTACACTCTTACGCGAACCAAGTGAGCCATCATTGTCGGCTACAGCATGGATTTCCTTGCCATCTATGCTCTTGATGGTGAATTCCAATTCTCCGTCATCTATCAGCACCCGATCGCCGACATTTACAGCATTCGCAATGTCTGCATAATTGAGGCAGATTACTTTAGAAGAGGTCTTACCGTCGGGATTTCCTATAAACGTCACATTTACGCCGGCATGAAACTCAATGGGGTCGCCGGTTTCCGTTACTGTTGTGCGTATTTCCGGACCTTTCGTATCCATCATTATCGCAAGTGTTGGATCTGCTGCACGTGTATTATCTACAATCTTCTTGAATCCATCCCACTCGAGATGGGCTGAATTCATTCGCACCACGTTGACTCCTGCTGCCGCCAACTGCTTTATAAATTCCACGTCGCATCGTTTATCTGACACTGTGGCTACTATTTTCGTGAATTTATGCATTTTCAAAATAAGAAATTAAGTAAATATTCAATTATAAATATATTATCATAGACGCATTATCGCCTGATTTCCAAAGACTGATTATTATGCATAGAGGCTGATAATTGTGCATTATGCATTATGAATTATGCATTAATACTAATGTGCTATGATGCTGTATTATCTGTAGAAGTTGATCCGTTCTTCTTGAAACTGCGTGTCACGTAATCGGTCAGATATACAGTGAAGAGCGGGAAGATGATCATGCCGCTTATAGGGAGAATCACTGCCACTATCTTTCCGGCAACCGTAACAGGAGATATCGCGCATCCTACAGTCGACAAGTTCATCATTGTCCACCAAAGAGCTGTCCAATATGAATTCACGTCAGGATTCACTCCAGCCTCACGCTGATAGAATATCAGCGAGCAAAAATAGGCGATGAAGAGCATTATCGTGATATAAGACGCAAATAAACTGGAGACTGCATTAGAAGAAACGTAGCCAACTACGATTGCCAATGCCAATGCTCCTCGAGCCAATGGAATGAACCGGGCAAAATAGAGCATATCCGGGCTCAATGTGATATTAAGATAATTCACAATGTTCAATACCGGAATTGACAGCAGAAGAAACCAAAACCTTCTCTTGAAATACGACCATTTCTTATCTGCATAATATAGACCGAGAAAGAAGTCAAGTATAAACACCATGCATACCCAATACTGGAATGTCATGTAAGCATGGTTTGAGAGGAAATCTATACGCTTGAAAGTATCGTAAGAAATCCAGGATATAAGTGCCGCTGAAAGACCTAATACTACTAAATTCATGATGGTCATGATATAGCGTTCAGACTTTGGCTCCTGCTTTATTGTAGGGGTAGGTGTGGTTGTGGTTGCCATAGTTATTAAGAGTTAAAGGTTAAGAGTTAAGATTCTTTGGTTTTGCGAAGTATGTGATAAGGGCTCCGGCTACCATCACAGCGATCGATACGATCATAACCGTGGTTGGTCCTCCGCTTTTAAGTAGCACCGGAATTATAAAAGCACCGGCTACGGCTCCTGCTTTTCCTATGCCGGCTGCGATTCCAGTTCCCGTACCGCGGTTTTCAATTGCATATACTTGGCTTGGAAGAATGAAGGTAATGAGGTGAGGGCCTGCGTTAAGGAAAAGTTCAAAGATTACAAAACCGGCGATTGCCACCCATGAAGGCCAGTGGCAAAGATAGGCAGTCATCAAGAGTGCCAGGCCAACGGCACTTCCCCAGAATCCTACAATCTGCATCTTGACATGATTCTCTTTCTTCAAGAGATAAAGACCAAGTCCGAAGCCTACCATCATCACCAGAGTCAGCACAAATGTCAACCCTACGGAGTGAGTGATATGTTCTATTTCAGGTGCACTTGCCGGAAGACTGTCGATCTTGAAACTCATGATAAGCACCGGAAGGAAAATACCGATGCCGTAAACTCCCAGTCCTTCACAAGCCCAAGGCACTCCGGTAAGGATAATCTTGCGCATGTGCTCTTTGATGAAAGCACCCATGCTTTCCGGTTTTGCTTTTGGTTTCGATGTCGTGGCTGCCGCTACGTCCGAAATCATCCTGACATTAGGACCAAGAAATTTCTCAACTGCTTTCTGGGCTTCAGCAGCGTGCCCGCGGCTCATCAGCCACTGTGGACTCTGTGCGAAACCGAGGCGGCATATAAACATTATAGCAGCGATTGCGCCGGTGATATAGAACAAGTCGGGCCATATCGCCGGGTTTTTCGATTTTGTGATCATCACGTAGCAGATAATTGCCACTACCGCGCTTCCTGCGGATGCTAATGCCTTTGCCAATCCCACCATAAAAGTGCGCCATTTGGCAGGCATGAGCTCTGAAATATAGTCAGGATCAAGACTATATTCCCCGCCGATTGCAAAACCCATCAAGAAGAGCGACACGAGAAGCACCGGAACTGCGTGGATAAATACGCAGACAAGAGATGTAGCCAGGATAATTAGCGGGCATAGGCGGAAGAAGAAAAGATAGCCATAGCGGTCGCTCAATCTGCCGAACACAACCGTACCCACCATAATGCCGATGAGAGAGATGCATCCCATCAAGCCCTGTATTCCTGAACTAAGTTCGGGATGCGCCACAAGTTGTATTAGAGGTATCACAATGCCGACCAAAGTGGCGAGCCCCTGACCGATAAACTGTCCGAGAGAGGCAACTGTCATTATGAATATCTGGCGAGCCCCCAATGGCATTGTAGCCAGATCTACGGTCTTTGATGTAGTGGAATCAGTAGTCATTGTCTATCGTGTTTTTTCGTAGTTTTGGTATAGTGGATTTATACTATATTAACACTTCGAAGCATTTAGGGTTCAATATTCTCTCCAGGCTCATTAAAATTCGAGTCCGAAGTAAGTCTTAGGGCGAAGTATATTTGAAATCTGAAACTGAAAGAGTGAGCAGATTTTTTTTCAATAATTTTTTGTCAGTTAGAAAAAAAATCGTAATTTTGCGCCACGTTTTGGTTCGCGGCAACGCGATTAATAGGGAATCCGGTGAGAATCCGGGACAGACCCGCTACTGTAATTCCTACAAAACTCGCCAACATAATGCCACTGTCGGCACTGCTGATGGGAAGGCGTTGGTGAGCAGGATAAGTCAGGAGACCTGCCAAGGCAACATATTGTTTTGTAGTTTTCGGGTTATATTACCACAAAACAGCCGTTCGTCATCCCGCTCCGGGGTGTTGGAACATGGTTTGCTGTGTAATATGCCTAATTGTAAACCTTTGGCAGCAAACCGAAATGAAGCACTGCTTATTCTCACTTCTTCTTTCCCTCAGCTTCCTGCAGATGCAGGGTGCCGACCCGTCGTATATCCAGCAGGCTGACACTGTCACTGATTTTCCTGATGATGCGTATGCTCTGGATGAAGTGAAGATCTATGGCAAGTCGTCTGCAAAGAAACTTGAGGAGGGTGCATTCGCTGTAAATGCTGTTGAAATCACCCCTAATGTCAATAGATCAGTCACTCTAAATGATATTGTCGACCGAACGGCAGGGGTAAAGGTGCGTCGTGAAGGTGGAATGGGGTCGGAATTCGACTTGACTATCAACGGAATGACGGGCAATTCGATCCGATATTTTATCGATGGCGTTCCTCTTGAGACAAAAGGGACAGGGCTGACGTTAGACAATGTGCCTATAAATATTGTTGATAGAGTGGAACTCTATAAAGGTGTTGTTCCTTCCTATCTCAGTTCGGATGCGTTGGGCGGAGCGGTCAATATCGTCACAAAAAAATCGCGCCGTAATTTTTTAGACGCATCATATGGCATCGCATCATTCCATACTCATACCGGAGATATAACAGGACAGTATTACATACCGGGTACGTCAATCGCCGTTAGACCTACAATTAGCGTCAATTATTCCAAAAACGACTACATGATGAAAGGTGTGGAAGTATGGAGTGAAGACGAAGACCGTTATGTGTATACAAATAAAAAGCGTTTTCACGACGATTATTTCTCACTTTTCGCCCAGTTAGAAGCAGGAGTCAACAATACCCGATTGGCGGATATGTTTTTTGTAGGCATCTCCTACAACAAACTCGATAAGGATATCCAGACAGGAGCCATGCAGAATAAAGTGTATGGCGAGGCTACCCGTAATTCTCATTCATTCAACATTTCCGCCCGATATGCCAAGAAGTGGGGTCCGGTATCCACCAGATTTAACCTTTCGCATACTTGGGATCATAGTGAGACTGTGGATACTGCATTCCGTAAATACTCCTGGGATGGAACGTGGATGCCTTCTTCGGGTAACGAGCTCAACAATAAAGGAAAGACAATAAGGGTTTACAAACGTCCTTTGACTATCTTCAACGCAAGTGCGGACTATCAGATAAACGAATATCATACATTGGCGCTAAACTATATGCTTAATAGGCGTGGCAATGAAAGATTCGATCGCGCTGACAGTTTCTTTGATCCCTCCAACGACATTGTCATTAAACATATTATCTCCCTTACATACTCTCAGTCTTTCTTCGACCAAAGATGGCAAAATTCCTATTTCGTAAAAGATTATATAAACTCACTTTCTATCGGGCAGACTGATGATTTTACCATTACCGGTTCTGACAAAATAGATAAAAAGAGTTCAAAGAGTTATTGGGGTGCAGGGGTAGGAACCAGGTATATGATTTGGGAAATGTTGGCAGTCAAAGGATCTTTCGAACATAGCGTGAGATTACCTTTGTCTCGTGAACTTCTCGGAAACGGAACAACTGTATATGCTAATCTCGCATTGAGTCCGGAGACAAGTAATAATTGTAACCTCGGCTTATTCGGAACATGGATGGCTAATGATGACAACCAATTGAATTATGAGGCAAACGGATTCATTCGCCATGTGCTGAATTATATCCGAGCCACTGTTTCTGAGCGAGAGGGGATGATGCAATACGTTAACGAACCTGCCATAGATATTAAAGGATTTGACTTCCAGGTGTCATATTGGTGGCGACGTCAACTTCAGATCTCGGTCAACGGCAGTTATAATGATGCCCGTAATCTCAGAAAATATAAAACCGATGGGAATCCATCTGCAACTTACAAGAACCGGGTTCCAAACCGACCATGGATTTTCGGTAATGTGGAAGCGTCCTATACGTTCAATTCACTTATAGAGAAGGAAGACCGTCTAAGAATTGGAGCAGCATATCAATACATACACTGGTATTTTCTAAACTGGGAGGCATTCGGTGCCCTATCTTCGAAGGCACGTATTCCGACTCAGAATATTACGGACATCTCCATCACCTATTCATGGAAAAAAGACAAGTTCAACCTATCGCTGGAATGTAATAATATATTCGATAGGCTGGCATACGACAATTACATGCTTCAGAAACCGGGCCGCAGTTTTGCGGCAAAATTCAGAATATTCATTAACTAATCAAAAATCATAACACAATGAAAAAAATCAAGTTTCTTTTGCTTTCTTTCATGGCTCTTTTCATTGCCTTCGGCATGACAAGTTGCTCAAAAAATGATGAACCTAAACCGGACGATGATCCTACAATCATTCAAGACTATCATTTCGATCTCTGGGTCGCCCTTGATAAACATGGCGGCATGGGCAGGGATGTGCAGACTCTCGTACGAAGCGTCAACACTCTCGAAGCCGACCAGCCGGAAATAACTTTCCAGGGTCAAGGCACAGAGGTAAACTCAATCCTATCTCTCGAGACTATTCTTAAAGGAGCTTACTACTATCAAGTGCCGGTATCAGGCGATCGCTTTGCCAAATATACTATCAAGGATAATCAAATACAAGTGGTAAAGGAACGTCGCTTCGATACCAACACCTATTCCACAAGAAAGTATACCCATGCTTGGATAAACGACAGTACTCTTGTCATCATGGCTTCTAATGGCAAAGGCGATAAGATAATCTGGACTAAACTGAATGCTGATGAAATGACCATTATCGATGAGGGCACTCTTAACGTGAAGATGCCTGAGGGTGGAGAATTATTCACTACTTCTGGAATCCTTACTTACAGAGCATCAGACAATAAACTTTTCTACTTCTATTATGCAAAAACAGGCAAGGCTTTCGGTGGCAAAAGAGTTACTCCAATGATGACGGCTGTAATCAACCCCGCAAATATGGCTGTTGAGAGCGATACTCCTTGCTTCCTCGACTGTGAGATGGTGGGTACTGCCTATGGCGAACTGCTTCAGACCACTACTTTCATCGATGGCAACAACAACCTCTATATCGCCTGTGTCACTGATGATGCTGACGGCAACGAACATAGTCATTTGCTTAAGATTCCTGCCAACTCTACTTCTTTTGACCAAAGCTATGATGGCTTTACTGCTGAAGG
>CAMWQF010000075.1 GCA_947176285.1 uncultured Porphyromonadaceae bacterium | reverse complement strand
AGCGTGAATTCACCGGTACTTTCACCGGCAAGGGCCTTGACTTCGGCGGATCGCTGATGCGTCCTGAAGCTACAGGCTACGGCAATGTATACTTCCTTCTCAATATGCTCGCTACCAAGGGTATCGACATTAAGGATAAGAAAGTGGCTATCTCCGGAAGCGGCAACGTGGCACTTTATACAGCCGAAAAACTCCTTAAACTTGGAGCCAAGGTGATGTCGATGAGCGACAGCGAAGGCACAGTGCTTTTCCCGGAAGGAATGACTCAGGAACAGTTTGAACGTCTGTTCGAACATAAGATTTATTTCCGCGGTCGTTGCAGTGAATATGCAGCCAACGAAAATCTTCCATATTATAGCGGCAAGCGTCCTTGGACACTTATGAAATATGATATCGCAATGCCATCCGCTACTCAGAACGAAATCAACGGAGAAGAAGCAAAAGCACTTGTAGATGGTGGTGTTCTGGCTGTCAGCGAAGGTGCAAACATGCCTTCTACACGTGAGGCTGTAGCTGAGTTCCTTAAGGCTAAGATCCTCTATGCTCCGGGTAAGGCTGCAAATGCAGGCGGTGTTTCTGTTTCAGGTCTTGAAATGGCTCAGAATGCCCAAAAGATGAAATGGACTGCAGAGGAAGTAGATCAGAAACTTCAGGAAATCATGAAGGATATCCACGAGCAGTGCGTGAAATACGGAAAATCTGAAGATTGTTTTGTCAACTATGTAAAGGGTGCCAACACAGCAGGCTTCCTCAAAGTTGCCAAGGCTATGCATGCTCAGGGAGTGTTCTGATGATCAAAGCATAACGCAAAATTAATAATAATTGACTCTTGGTGTCGTCAGGCATCAAGAGTCTTGATATCTAAAAACATCATGAAGGATTCATTTGTATTTTTGGCAGAAGGCTTCGAGGAAATCGAGGCTATTTCGGTGATAGATATACTTCGTCGTGCCGGCATTCCGGTGAAGACTGTATCTATTTCCGCTTCGCTTCAGGTGACGGGAGCTCATGGGATTATGGTTGTGGCTGATGTGTTGTATGACAGCACTATTTTTACGGATGCTGAATGGCTCATCTTCCCCGGAGGACTTCCCGGAGCTACCAATCTTTATGAATTCGCTCCTCTTCAAGGCTTGATACAAAATCAGGCAAATTCTGAGAGCGGCCGCATGGCTGCAATTTGCGCCGCCCCGGGAGAAGTGCTCGGACAACTCGGAGTGTTGAAAGGGGAGAAATTTACCTGCTATCCAAGTTTTGAAGGAAAGGCGGAAGGCGGAATCCACGTTCCGGATAAAGTGGTGGTGTCAGGAAAGTATGTGACAGCCAACGGACCATCCAGTGCTACGCTTTGGGCATTGGAAATCGTGAAGGAAACGCTTGGTGAAGATGCTGCTTCTGAAGTGGCTTCAGGAATGCTTCTTTATCCGAAGACTCAGCAGGACACTGTAAATATGTTTGGCTAATCCGATGGCTGACATTTTTTATACGATTGAAAAGGAGGGAACCGGCAAGTTCACAGAGAAGAAAAGCCGGTTTCTCTCCTTCGCTTATCATGTCACGTCGGCAGAAGATGCAAAGGCAAGGCTTAAGGCTCTTCAAAATGAATACCACGATGCCCGGCATGTATGCTGGGCTTATGTCATTGGTCCGGAGCGTAAGGAATGGCAAGCCAACGACAATGGGGAACCGTCCGGGACAGCCGGCAAACCGATTCTTGGCCAGATCAATTCCCTTAACTTGACAGACGTAGCGGTAGGAGTTGTGCGCTATTTCGGCGGCATAAAACTTGGCACACCCGGACTGATTGCTGCCTACAAGGAAGCGGCTTCTCTTGCACTGGAGGCTTCCGGAATAAAAGAATGCATAGTTCAAAAACAGTTTTCATTCACATTCCCTTATATGGCTATGAATGATGTAATGAAAGTAGTGAAATCAACCGGTGCTGAGATCATATCGCAGAGATTTGACAATTCTTGCGAGATGACCCTTTCTACAAGACTGGATGATGCCGATATGCTTTATTCCAGACTGGCAGGAGTATCAGGGCTTACATTTGATTGACAGGCATTAGAAAGTTGAGTGAAGATCAGCTGACTATACTTTAAGCATATCTGCTACATCAAGAAGATTATTGGTTTTCCCAAGTAACTGAACTGAATCAGTGTCAATCAATTTCCCTTTCCAGTCATAATAAATTGCGTTCCATCCGGCATCTATTGCACCCATAATGTCATTTTGAGGATTATCTCCTATCATGATTGTGGATTCAGCCTTTGCTCCCGTTTCACTCTCAGCATAACGGAATAACCGCGCATCCGGCTTTTGAATCCCTATTTCATCGCTGATCACCATCCTTTGGATATATCGGTCAAGACCGGTGGTGCGCAATTTCCGATATTGCACTTCAGTGAAACCATTTGTAAGAACCCCAATAAGATATTTTTTAGAAAGGGTTTCGAGCAATTCCTTGGCTCCTTTGCAAGTGGAGTCGCATTCGCCAAGAAGCCAGAGATAACGGTCGTTGAGAGCGCGAGAGAACTTGATTGCAGCTTCATCTTTTCGGTGAGGCATTAGAGTGAGCCGGAAGCGTTCTGCCTTAAGGAAATCTGCAGAGATTTCTCCCCGCTCATGAAGATCCCACATGTGTTTGTTGTGGATGTGATATTCGCTGATCCACGACTCCACATCGTCAAATTTAGAACGGATTTCAGGAGTCTCGTTCCATAATTTTCGCAGAGAAATCAGCGAGGCGGAAGAGAAGTCGAAGAGAGTGTCGTCAAGGTCAAAAAATATCCATTTTGGGGTCATGAGTCGTTAATTTTTTGCAAAGATAACACTAAAATTGCGTTTAATAATCATTTTTTTTGTCAGAAATAGTGATAAATTCAAAAAAAATGACGATATTTGCACTCGCAAATCAAGAATGTCTGGATTTGATTAATAAATTTTATTAAAAACAACATATAAAAATATCAATATTATGCCTAGCGGAAAGAAAAGAAAAGGCCATAAGATGGCTACCCACAAGCGTAAAAAAAGACTGAGAAAGAATCGTCATAAGAAGAAATAATCCGGTGAGAGCCGGAATGTCTTTTCTGACATTCTCAGTAGCCGCTCCATGGTAATTGGAGGGCTCAGACATAAGAACAAGCCGGACGGATGGAGTGAGGATTCATGCCATTGCCCGCTTGTTCTTTTTTATATTCATCATCACAACAACAAAATCCTGAAATGGACTCAATGAAAAGCGAACTCTTCGTCGATGTGCAGCCTAAAGAGATTTCTATAGCGCTGCTTGAAGACTCGCGCCTTGTCTCCCTGCAGAAGGAGAGCAGAAATGTCGTCTATTCTGTCGGCGATTTCTATCTCGCAAAAGTCAAGAAACTTATGCCGGGACTCAATGCTGCTTTTGTCGACGTAGGGTATGAAAAAGACGCTTTTCTTCATTATCTGGATCTTGGTCCGCAATTCGAAACGTATAATTCCTACATCAACGAGGCTTTAGAGCATCCTGAATCTGTCCCTGATATTTCTAAAATCGAGTCAAAACCCGATATTCCAAAGCAAGGCAGAATAGCCGATCTTATTCAACCCGGTCAGAAACTTCTTGTACAGATAGCCAAAGAACCCATTTCCACCAAGGGTCCCAGACTTACTACAGAATTGACACTCACCGGCAGATACATGGTGTTGATTCCTTTCGGCAACAAGATTTCTATCTCGCAAAAAATTAAGTCTACAGAAGAAAAGGTTAGGCTCAGGCAGCTTATCAGCAGTATCAAGCCGAAGGGATTCGGTGTGATAGTGCGTACGTCGGCAGAAGGCAAGCGTGTCGCAGAACTCATCAATGAACTGCGAACACTTGTGGAAACTTGGAAGAATTCGATCGCCAAAATGCAGCGTAGCACCCCTCCGTCGCTTATCTATGAAGAGGAGTCAAGGGCTGTAAGTGTGATACGCGACATCTTTAATCCCTCGTTTGAAAATGTTTATGTGAATGATGCCGAGATTTTTGAGCAAATTCAAGGCTATGTGTCGCTTATCGCTCCCGATAGAAAAGACACTGTAAAACTCTATGCAAAAGATATACCGATTTTTGACAGTTTCAACATCACGAGACAGATAAAATCGGCTTTCGGAAAGACCGTTTCGTTTAAATCCGGAGCCTATCTCATTATTGAGCATACGGAGGCGCTTCATGTGATAGACGTAAATTCCGGCAACAGAAGCAAGGCATCACAGGATCAAGAGACAAATGCACTTGAGGTAAACCTCCGGGCTGCAGATGAGATTGCCAGGCAACTCAGATTGCGCGACATGGGGGGCATCATTGTGGTAGATTTCATCGATATGGCTAAAGCGGAGCATCGTCAGCAACTTCTTGAGCATATGCGCGACAATATGTCGAAAGATCGTGCCCGCCATAATATCCTGCCTTTGTCGAAGTTCGGATTGATGCAGATCACTCGCCAGAGAGTTCGCCCGGCACTCGACATCACTACTGAAGAGACTTGCCCCTCTTGTTTCGGAAAAGGGGAAGTGCAGCCTTCCTTGCTCTTTACTGACAAACTTGAAGAGAAACTTGAGTATCTTACTGAGCATCTTGAGATAAAGAAATTCATTCTTTATGTTCATCCTTTTGTTGATGCCTACATCAAAAAAGGTATGTTCTCACTCTATGGAAAGTGGAAACGTCGGTTTGGCAGAGGCTTGAAAGTAGTGCCCGATGAGTCGCTTGCTTATTTGCAATATCGTGTCATAGACAACTCCGGCGTTGAGGTGCTCCTTCATGAAGAAAGCGACATGAACTCGGCACAGTCAAAAAACAAGACGCGCTCCGAGCGACTTCTGGAAGAGGAAACATCGGCAAATGATAATTCAAAAGCAGCGAAATCCGAATAGCCATTTAATGAAGAAAAGTTTACGGACGACATTCAGACCGAATGTCGCCCGTTTTTTCTGTCTAAGGCAAAAATCCTATTCGGATTCTTGAATTAGGGTCTATGTTAAAAAGTCTGCTACAATGAAAGTGCTGCCTCCGATATAAATCACGTCATTTGCCGAAGCGTTGCATCTCGCCGCTTTCTCTGCCTCTTTGGGATTATCGAAAACTTTCCCTTCTATTCCATGCTCCATGAATTTTACTTTCAATTCTGATGCAGGAAGTGCCCTGGGTATTGAAGCACACGTAAGATAATATGTAGCATCTTTAGGCAGCAATTCAATGATGTCGTCGATTGCTTTGTCTGCTACAAAGCCTATCACAATATGCTTTTTGCCGCCGGATGATTTTGCAGTTTTCTCGAGTTGCGACATAGTGAAGCCTAAACCTGCTTCGTTGTGTCCGGTGTCGCATATTGTAAGAGGAGAATCTGCAACTTTCATCCATCTTCCGGCTAATCCTGTCAGGGTGCAAACCTGGTCCATTCCCTTAGAAATGGCTTCGTAGTCAATTTCAATGCCGATTCTTCTCATTTCATACAAGGCTGCCAGAACAGTATTGATATTCTTTTTCTGATAGTCTCCACCAAGCTGACAATGGAAATCTCCGCATAAGGGACTGCTGCAATCGAGTCCTCCGTCGGTTGCCGGGACGCATCTTTGTAGAGGATTGAGTGTGTCGGCAAAGAGAATGGTGGTGCCGGCTTCGCTTGCTTTTTCAATAAAAACCTCCTTTATCTCTCCATTAGCCTCTCCAACTACGCAAGGGACTCCGGTTTTGATTATGCCGGCTTTTTCTCCCGCAATCTCAGTGAGTGTCTTTCCCAAAAACTGGGTATGGTCTTTTGAAATATTAGTTATGATTGAAAGTTCGGGAGTGATGATATTGGTAGAGTCGAGGCGTCCTCCCATTCCCACCTCTATAACGGCGTAATCAACACGTTGGGATGCAAACCAATCAAAAGCCATCATCATAGTGAGTTCAAAGAAACTGGGATGTCCTTCATAGCCACTATCACTAAACTTTCTGACAAAATCCACCACAGCTTCTTTGTCGATCATCTTTCCGTCTATCCTTATTCTTTCTCGGAAGTCTACGAGATGGGGCGATGTATATAGTCCTGTCTTATAGCCCTGGCTTTGCAGGATTGCAGCGATCATATGGCTGGTGCTTCCCTTCCCATTGGTACCACCTACATGGATGCTTTTGAATTTTTTGTGAGGGTGACGGAAGTATTCGTCGAGGGCATGGCTCGTCTGAAGCCCAGGTTTATATGCAGCGGCTCCGGTGCGGGAGAACATCGGCAGTTGCCCGTAGAGCCATTCGAGAGTTTCTTCGTAGTTCATTGTCAGAATCAATAATATAAGAAAAATCCGGTGAGTCCCATAAGGCAGATCACAAGAATGGGATGAATCCCAACTTTCTTGCCCTTATATGGGATCTTGAAATAAACAAGGCAGAATGACACTGCGCATATCGCTATACTGCATATGAGAGTGCGTGTGTCATGGTCAGGAGCAAAGTTTGCCCAGTTCATAAGCATGATGGCAGCAGATGCTATTAGTCCGACTACTACTGGGCGCAGACCTGCAAAGATTGCTTTTATTACACCGCTTTCGTTATGCTTGCGGATGAAATGAGAGGCTTTGATCACTAGAATAAATGAGGGTATGGTGACAGCCAAAGTGCAAAGGATGCTTCCAAGTATTCCCCATATTGGAGATGCAAGTTCCCCCCCTGTGACTTGAGCGGGAGCCACATAACCGATGTATGTGGCTGAATTGATTCCGATAGGACCAGGGGTCATCTGGGAAATAGCCACGATGTCGGTGAACATCTGTTCTGAAATCCATCCCGGACCAACGACAGAGCGCTCTACAAGAGAAAGCATGGCGTAGCCACCTCCGAAGCCAAAAATGCCTATTTTTAGATAGGCCCATATCATTTTTAAATATATTGACATATAGAATAGAGAATTGAGAGTTGAGAATTGAGAGTTGAGAATTGAGAGTTGAGAATTGGTAATTATGAATTATGCATTATGAATTATGCATTAGTTTGCGTCTTGTGTATTCCCAGTGGGCGTAGCCGCCGAGGGCTCCAAGGGCTATCCATGTGATAGGATTGGAGATGATGCCCATGTCGAGTGAAATTACCAGGGCTGCAACTGCCGGAATCCAGATGGTGGTCAACTTTAGTTTGGCGGCTTTTGCAGTAGTGATGACCGGCGCGATTATCAATGCCACCACAGCAGGACGGATTCCCATAAAAATGCTGCTCAGCACATGGCTATTCTTTATCGTCTCGGGAGTAAGGAAGATTGCTATGGCAAGGATTATAAGGAATGAGGGTAGGATAGTGCCGGCTGCGGCAACAATACCTCCTTTCATCCCTTTCAGTCTGTCGCCGATGGATGTTGCGATGTTGACTGCCAAAATACCGGGTAGAGACTGGGCTATGGCAAGGAGATCAAGAAATTCTTCCCTCTCGATCCAATGATGCTTGTCGACAATCTCTTTTTCTATGATGGAAATCATAGCCCATCCGCCTCCAAATGTGAAAGCTCCTATTTTTACGAAAGTCGTGAATAATTGTCCGTATATTCCCATATATGATGATTTATATGTTTCAGACTGCAAAATTAATTTTTCCTGCATAATTCTCAAAGGAATTTAGCGGATTTCTCAAAAATTATTGCTAACTTTGCAGTTGCCCTCCGTATGTGGAGGTAATACAATCAAAATTTTATAAGAAATGGCACTCTGGTTTGAAACCAAAATTAGATACGACCGCATGCAGGAAAACGGCGCGGTGAAGAAAGTAAACGAACCCTATCTTGTAGATGCTTTGACATTTACCGATGCCGAGGCACGCATCATTGAAAAAATCACGCCCTTCATCTCAGGGGAGTTCTCAGTGTCGGCTGTGAAGAAAACAAAGATTTCCGAAATTTTCTTCGATGAGTCGGACTATGCAGACAAGTATTATATGGTGAAAGTGAATTTTATCACTCTTGATGAAAAGAGCGGCAAGGAAAAGAAATCCGCAAGTTTCATCCTTGTGCAAGCAGGTGACTTTGAGAATGCACTTGGACGCTTCCAAGATGGAATGAAAGGAACTATGGCAGATTATCAGATAGCCTCAATCACTGAAACGCCTCTTATGGATGTGTATCCATATGAGTACGATGCTCCTGAGAAAACCGCATCTCCCGCCTGACCCCTTAGCCTCGAACCATTATCCAATGATCGCTGAAGAGATAAAGAAAATTCATTCCATGCTCCCTCAAGGAGTTGAGTTGTGCGCTGTAAGTAAATTCCACCCGGCATCAGCCGTAAAGGAGGCTTATGATGCAGGTCAGCGCATTTTCGGAGAAAGCCGTGTGCAGGAACTGCTTGAGAAAATTCCGGTGTTGCCATCCGACATAAAATGGCATTTCATCGGACATCTTCAGACCAATAAAGTGCGTCAACTGATAGGGCGTGTCTCGCTGATAGAAAGTGTTGACAGTATCCGGCTACTCGACCTTATAGATAAGGAGTCGGAAAAAGTCGGGGTCGTCACTAATGTTTTGATGCAACTCCATGTGGCTCGAGAGGAAACGAAGTTCGGATTCTTCCCTGAAGAGTTGGTGGAGTATTTTGCAAATCGTGAATTTGAAAATCTGAAGGCGACACATATTTGCGGAGTGATGGGAATGGCTTCCAATACAGAAGATATGGTGCGAGTGCGTAAAGATTTTCATACAATTGCCGCCACTCGGAATCAGATTCTTAATATTGCTCCCGATTTGCGAGGATTCGACATTGTATCAATGGGAATGTCCGGCGATTGGCAGATTGCAGTCGAAGAGGGTGCCAATCTTGTCAGGATTGGAACTGCAATTTTCGGAGAGAGGCAATACTAAATATTTGAATATCTAATAATAAACTCTATAACAAACAACTTAAAAACTTATTAACCATGAGCAAAACGACAGCAGCACAGTCTCCCCAGCAGGGGCGTACAGTTGCGATCATTACGATGTTTTTCATCTTCGCGATGATTTCCTTCGTTACCAACATGGCGGCTCCTTTCGGTAATATCTGGGGGTTCAGATATGAATGGGCTGGCATGGCAGGTAACCTTATGAACTT
The DNA here is from genome assembly GCA_947176285.1 of uncultured Porphyromonadaceae bacterium. Classification (GTDB taxonomy): domain Bacteria; phylum Bacteroidota; class Bacteroidia; order Bacteroidales; family Muribaculaceae; genus Lepagella. The sequence goes on along the minus strand of CAMWQF010000075.1, from coordinate 1,279 downwards.
TACCGCTTACCTTTTCATGGGTATTCCGGCAGGTAACATGCTTATTAAATATGGATATAAAAAGACAGCCCTAATTGCTCTTGCAGTTGGTGCTATCGGTCTGACCATACAGTTGCTTTCCAGTTATGTAGGAAATGACGTTGTGGTATACGGCGAAGGACCTTCAGCAACAACTCTCAATCTCTTCATCTACCTTCTCGGCGCTCTCGTCTGCGGTTTCTGCGTCTGCATGCTCAATACAGTTGTGAACCCCATGCTCAATCTTCTTGGCGGCGGCGGCAACAAAGGAAATCAGCTTGTGCAGATGGGCGGCTCGCTTAATTCACTGTCAGGCACTCTTACTCCTATGCTTGTAGGCGTTCTTGTAGGAACTCTTACTAAAGAAACTTCGATGGCTACCGTGGCTCCTCTTGTGATTACAGGTATCGTGATCTTTGTGGCAGCTTTTGTAGTGATTTCTTTCATCAAGATTGAAGAGCCGCAGAAAAATCTTAGCAAGGCTACTTATGAGCACAGCCCGTTCTCTTTCCGTCATTGCACTCTCGGAGTCATCGCTATCTTCTTCTATGTGGGTGTCGAAATTGGTATCCCGGGCGAAATGAATGCATGGATCAGCCGCGAGCCATTTGAAGGTGCTGCTGCCGTTGCAGGTTCTCTTGCTGCTCTTTACTGGCTTCTTATGCTTGTTGGCCGTATCGTAAGTTCTGCTATCAGCGGTAAGGTATCCACTCGTCTGCAACTTATTGTGGTGTCTTCAATTGCACTGGCATTCCTCCTTACAGCCATCCTTCTTCCGACAGAAATCACATTCAACTCTCCGAGCATCCCGGCTCTTAACATCACCAGCGGTCTTGTGCCGATGAAGTGCTTGTTCCTTTTCCTTTGCGGTATTTGCACATCAGTAATGTGGGGCGGAATCTTCAACCTTGCTACTGAGGGCCTTGGCAAATATACAGCAAAAGCATCCGGCCTTTTCATGACAATGGTAGTCGGTGGCGGTGTGATGCCGTTTATCCAGGACTGGATTGCACGCTCAACCGGTGATTATGTAAGCAGCTACTGGCTTGTATTCGCTATGGTGGCATACATCTTCTTCTATGCCGTGGTAGGATGCAAGAACGTCAATACAGACATACCTGTTGATGAACTCAACGAAGACCAGGTGCTCAATGCAGGCTAATGAACTTTCAGGTATAATACTATAATATAAATTTTGAACTATGACCTTAGATCCAAACCTTCTCACCCGCGGCGCGGACAACATGCGTGTCCTCATCGC